>JAJDNY010000009.1 GCA_022340425.1 Desulfobacteraceae bacterium
GGCCGCGCGCATCCGCCGGGCGGTGCGCGGCGACATGGGGGTGGCGCCGGTGTGGTCGGTGGCCCCCAGCAAGCTGGTGGCCAAGGTGGCCACCCGGGTGGTCAAGCCGGACGGCGACTGCATCGTGCGCGCCGGCGAGGAGGAGTCCTTTCTGGCGCCCCTGCCGCTGGGGCTGATCCCCGGCATCGCGGCCGAAGACGCGGCCCGCCTGCGGGAGTTCAACCTGACCCGCGCCGGCGAAGTGGCCCGCCTGTCCGGGGCCCAGCTGGCGATGGTCTTCGGCCGCCGCGGCGAAGGTCTGCGCGCGGCCGTGCGCGGGATCGACCCCTCACCGGTCCGCCCGCTGGGGCAGGCGCCGCCGGTGGTGGTGGAGGACCACGCTTTCGGCGACGACACCAACGCGGCCGCCGTGGTGGAGGGGGCCCTCTACCGGCTGGTGGAAAGGGCCGGGGCCGCCCTGCGCCGCCGGGGTCTGGCCGCCCGGCGGGTGGGCATCGTGCTCGACTACTGCGACGGGGTCCGGGTGGCCCGGCAGGCCGCCGCCCAGCCGGCCACGGCCAACGACTGCTTCCTGTTCGCGGCGGCCGCGGCGGCCCTGGGACGCGCCTGGACCCGGCGGCTGCGCATCCGCCACCTGCGGCTGGTCTGCGACCGGCTGGTCCCGCCCCCGGCGCAGCTGGAGCTGTTCGCCGCTGACCGCGAAACGCGCCGGCGCCGGCACGACCTGGTGGCGGCCATCGACGCCGTCCGGGGCCGCTTCGGCTTCGGCGCGATCCAGGTGGGGCGGACCCTTTCGCCGGTGCCGCCATGACCCCGCTGACCGTTCGTTCCCACTATTCCCTGATGTGGGGCACCCGCGCCCCGGCGGCCATCTGCACCGCCGCCCGGCAGCGGGGCTACAGCCGTTTGGCGCTCACGGACACCGACAACCTTTACGGCCTGTGGCCCTTTCTGGACGGCTGCGAGGCCGAGGGGCTGCAGCCGATCGTGGGCGCCGAGGTGACCGCCCCCAACGCCCCCCTGCGGGCGGTCTGCCTGGTGGAAAACCCGGTCGGCTACCGCAATCTCTGCGGGCTCATCACCCGCCGCCACTGCGACCCGGACTTCGACCTGGAAAGCGGCGTCACCCGCCATGCCGAGGGGCTCGTGGTGCTGACCCGCAGCCCGGAGCTGCTCGCCCGCTGGCATCATGCCGGGCTTGCGGTCTATGGCGCCCTGCCGCGCCGCCCCGACGGCGCGGCCCTGCGGCTGCGGCAGGCCGCCCGCCGCCTGGAGGTGCCCACGGTGGCCACCCCGGGCAGTTTCTTTCTGGATCCCGCCGAGTTTTCCCTGCACCGGGTCCTGCGGGCCATCGCGGGCAACACCACCCTTGACCGCCTGCCTGCCGGGGCGGCGGCTTCGGCCGACGCCTGGCTGGCCCCGGCCGAGGTCTATCGCCGGCGTTTTGCGCCCTGGCCCGACGCGCTGCGGGCCGGCGACGCCCTGGCCGAGCGGCTGACGTTCAGTGGCCCGCCGCGGCGCCTGCTGCTGCCCCCCTGGAACGGCGGCGGCGGGCGCCCGGCCGACGAGCGGCTGCGCGCGGCCGCGTATGCCGGCGCCCGCCGCCGCTACGGGGCGGATCTCTGCGAGAGCGTGGTGGAGCGGCTCGAGCACGAGCTGCGGATCATCGCCCGCATGGGGTTTTCCGCCTACTTCCTGGTGGTGCGCGACATCGTCGCCCGCAGCCCGCGGATCTGCGGCCGCGGCAGCGGCGCCGCCTCGCTGGTGGCCTACTGCCTGAGCATCACCAACGTCTGCCCGATCCGGCACAACCTCTACTTCGAGCGCTTCCTGAACCCCGGCCGTACGGACCCGCCGGATATCGACATCGATTTCGCCTGGGACGAGCGCGACGCCGTGCTGGCCGACGTGCTCGCCCGCCACGGTGCGCACGCCGCCATGGTCTGCAGCCACATCGGCTTTCAGCCGCGCATGGCGATCCGCGAGACTGCCCGGGTGTTCGGCCTGGCCGAGGGCGAGATCGGCCGGGTGTCCCGGCGGCTGCCGTGGTTCTGGCGGTCGGTGGGCGCCGGCGAGGACCTCCTGCAGCGCTTGAAGGGGCTGCCGGAGCTGGGCGGCATCGACTTTCCCCAGCCGTGGCCGCGGATTGTCGGCATCGCCCAGCGTCTGATCGGGGTTCCGCGCCACATCGCGGTGCATCCCGGCGGGGTGGTGATCACCCCCGAGCCGGTGGCGGCCTATGTGCCGGTGCAGCCGGCCGCCAAGGGGGTGCCGGTGATCCAGTGGGAGAAGGAGGGGGCCGAGGCGGGCGGGCTGGTCAAGATCGATTTGCTGGGCAACCGCAGTCTCGGCGTGATCCGCGACGCCCTGGCCAACCTGCGCCGCAACGGGATCGCCTTCGACGAGGCGCACTGGGACCCCGAAGAGGACCCGGCCACCCGCGCCAGGCTGGCGCGCGGCGAGACCATGGGCTGCTTCTACATCGAGAGCCCGGCTACCCGCCTGCTGCAGCAAAAGACCGGGGTCGGGGATTTTGAGCACCTCGTGATCCACAGCAGCATCATCCGGCCGGCGGCCAACGCGCTGATCCGCGAGTATGTCCGCCGCCTGCGGGGCGGCCCCTGGCAGCCGGCGCACCCCCTGCTGGCCGACGTGCTGGCCGAAACCTACGGCATCATGGTCTACCAGGAGGACGTTTCCCGCGCGGCGTTGGCCCTGGCGGGCTTCTCCGACGTCGACGCCGACGGCCTGCGCAAGGTCATGGCCAAAAAGGACCGGGCCCGCCGGCTGGAGGACTACCGGCAGCGGTTTGCCGCCGGCGCCCGCGCCCGCGGGCTCTCATCGGCGCAGATCGCGGCCGTCTGGAAGATGATGCTGAGCTTTGCCGGCTACTCCTTCTGCAAGCCCCACAGCGCCAGCTACGCCCGGGTGTCGTTTCAGGCGGCCTACCTCAAGACCCATTTCGCGGCCGAGTTCATGGCCGCCGTGATCAGCAACCAGGGCGGCTTCTACAGCACCTTCGCCTACGTCTCGGAGGCCCGGCGCATGGGCCTGACGGTGCGGCCGCCGGACGTCAACCGCAGCGCGGTCCGCTGGCAGGGGCGCGGGCGGGCCCTGCGGGTGGGGTGGCTGTCGCTGAAGGCCTTGGGTGTGCGGACCCGGGAGCGGATCGTGGCCGCGCGCCGGCAGCGGCCTTACAGCGACATCGGCGACTTTCTGGAGCGCGTGCGCCCCGACGACGAGGAGGCCCGGGCGCTGGTGCACGCCGGGGCCTTCGACGGCCTGCATCCCGGCGTCAGCCGGGCGGCCCTGTTGTGGGAGGTGGTGCGCTGGCAGGGCGGCCGGCAGCGTCGGTCCGCAGCCCCCGAGCTTTTCGGCCGGCGGCCGCGGCCCGAGCGGCCGGACCTGCCGCCGGAGACCGAGATCGACCGCCTGCGGCGGGCATTCGCGGTGCTGGGGTTTCTCTGCGACCGCCACCCCATGACGCTCTATGCCGGGGCGCCGGCGCTGCGGGGGGTGGTCAAGGCGGCCGCGCTGGCGCAGCACACGGGGCGGCAGGTGCGGGTGGCCGGGCTTTTGATCACCGCCAAAGTGGTGCATACGCGGCGCGGGGAGCCCATGGAGTTCGTCACCTTCGAGGATGAAACCGGGCTGGTGGAGGCGACCTTCTTTCCGGCGGCCTACCGGCGCTTCTGCACCCTGCTGGACCGCAGCCGGCCGCTTCTTCTGGAAGGCCGGGTGGAGGAAGATTTCGGGGCCCACACCCTGACGGTGGGCCAGGTGGCGCCACTGGCGGCCACCGCCGGGGCGTGAGGCCGCCGGCGCTGTCAGTCGGCGGTGGCGAAGTCGGCCACCCGGGTTTCGTGCCAGAACTCCCCGTCGCGGCGGAAGTGGATGAAGCCCACGTGGCCGCCGGCGGCCGGCATTTCAAGAAAGAGGCGGGGGTTGGCGCGGGCGGCCGCGACGGGGTAGCACTCCGGCGGCAGGAAGGGGTCGTCCAGGGCGCTCAGGACGAGAGTTGGGACCTGGACCTCCGGCAGCAGCGGGCCGGCGCTGCAGCGCGCCCAGTAGTCCTCGGCGTCCCGGAAACCGTGCAGCGGGGCGGTGTAGCGGTCGTCGAAATCCTTGAAGTTGCGGATGGTCTCAAAGCCCGCATCGCTGATCCGGTCGGGCATGAGGGCCATCTTGGCCCGGATCTTGGCGCGGAAAAGCAGCAGAAAGCGTTTCATGTAGACGGCGTTGGCCGGCTCGGCCAGCCGCCGGGAGCTGCTGGCCAGATCGCAGGGGACCGAAATCGCCGCCGCCCGGGAGATGAAAGGGGATATGCCGCGGCCCTTCTCGCCCAGGTAGCGCAGGGTCAGGTTGCCGCCCAGGCTGAAGCCCACCAGGGCGATCCGGCGGTAGCGGTTGCCGGCTAGCACGTGGCCCAGGACCGCGTCCAGGTCTTCGGTGGCGCCGCTGTGGTAGGAGCGCGGCAGGCGGTTGGGCTCGCCGCTGCAGCCGCGGAAGTTGAAGGCCACGGCGTCCCAGCGGCGGCGGTTGAAGGCCCTGACCATCCCCCGCATGTAGTGGCGGTGGGCGTCGCCTTCCAGCCCGTGGAGGACGATCGCCAGGCGGTCGGCCCCCGCGGCGGACCAGTCCAGGTCGATGAAGTCCCCGTCGGGGGTGAAAATCCGCTCGCGCCGGTAGCGGACGCCGGAGACCCGCCGGAAGAGGGTCGGGCAGATGGTCTGCAGGTGGGGGTTGCCCAGCAGGGCGGGCGGGCGGTAGGGGCTGGGGGTGATGATCGGCATAACGGGGCTCCCTTTTCAAGCGGTGCGGGCCTCGCCACGGGGTGGCGATCGCAACAGGGCATAACGCCTCGCGGCCTCGGCGTCAAGCCGGCAAGCGGGACCGGGCTGCCGGATTGGGGTTGAAAGGCCGGTCAAAAGACCCTATAGCTTCTGGTGCACCTTCCGCCGTTTCCCGCTGCCGATACGCTTCAGACAATTCTTGGGGAGGAATTAGGGCCCGCTTTTCCAGGCGATGCCCCCTGAATTAGGCGGTGGGCGGCGGGATCGCGGCGCTCGATGTGGACGCCGTGGGGCGCCTGAGCCGCAGCGAGAAGCCGGGTCCAACATGCCGGGGCAGGGGGCTGAAACAGGATGCCGCCGCATTCGCGGCGGCCCACAGGAGGGGTGAAGCATGTGTGACATCAACGTGTTCGTACGTCGCGACGGCCGGGAGCAGATGGTGATGGAAAACGTCGATGTGGTCGAGGACCGCGGCGGCCGTTTCCACCTGACCAACATTTTCGGCGAGGAAAAGGAGGTGGCCGGCAGGATGGTGGCCTTCAACAACAGCCAAAAGCGGATGGTCTTCGAAGCGCTTTAAGGCCGTGGCGCGGGCCCGTCAGGCGCCGCGCTGCTGGGCCTTTTCGATTTTGGCCCACGAATCCCGCAGCCCCACGGTGCGGTTGAAGACCAGCCGATCGGGGCTCCCCACTTGCGTGTCGCGGCAGAAATAGCCCTGGCGCTCGAACTGGAAGCAGACACCGGCCGCCGCCGTCGCCAGGCTCGGCTCCACCCGGCTGTCAGTCAAAACCTCCAGCGAGTCGGGGTTCAGGCAGGCTTCGAAATCCGCGCAGGCCTGGGGGTCCGGTTCGCTGAAAAGGTGGTCGTAGAGCCGGACCTCGGCCGGCAGGGCGTGGGCCGCCGAAACCCAGTGCAGCGTGCCCTTGACCTTGCGGCCGTCGGGCGAGTCGCCGCCGCGGGTGGCCGGATCGTAGGTGCAGTGCAGTGCGACCACCTCGCCGGCCGCATCCTTGACCACGTCCACACAGGTCACGTAGTAGGCATAGCGCAGGCGCACCTCCCGCCCCGGCGCCAGGCGGAACCATTTGCGCGGCGCCTCTTCCCGGAAGTCATCCCGCTCGATGTAAAGCACCTTGGAAAACGGCACCATTCGGCTGCCCCGCTCGGGGTACTCGGGGTGGTTCAGAAAGGCCATCTCCTCCACCTGCCCCTCGGGATAGTTGTCGATCACCACTTTCAGCGGCCGCAGCACGCCCATCACCCGCGGCGCGCTGGCATTGAGATGTTCCCGGATGCAATGCTCCAGCAGGGCGATGTCCACCGTGCTTTCGCGCTTGGCAACCCCGATGCGGTCGCAGAAGGTGCGGATCGCCTCGGGCGGATAGCCCCGCCGGCGCAGGCCCGAGATGGTCGGCATGCGGGGGTCGTCCCAGCCGGAAACCACCCCTTTTTCCACCAGTGCGATCAGTTTTCTTTTGCTGAGCACGGTGTGGGTGAGGTTCAGGCGGGCGAATTCGATCTGCTGGGGGTGGCAGGGGACCTCCAGGTTGTCCAGCACCCAGTCGTAGAGCGCGCGGTTGTTCTCGAACTCCATGGTGCACACCGAGTGGGTGATCCCTTCGATGGCGTCCGAAAGGCAGTGGGTGAAATCGTACATCGGGTAGATGCACCAGCGGTCGCCGGTGCGGTGATGATGCAGGCGGCGGATGCGAAAGAGCGTCGGGTCGCGCAGGATCAGGTTGGCCGCGGCCATGTCGATCTTGGCGCGCAGGACGTGGCTGCCGTCGGGGAACTCGCCGGCGCGCATGCGCCTGAAGAGGTCCAGGTTCTCTTCCACCAACCGATCGCGGTAGGGGCTGGGCCTGCCGGGCTCGGTCAGGGTGCCCCGGTATTCGCGGATCTCATCGGCGCTCAGGCTGCAGACGTAGGCCTTGCCGGTCCGGATGAGGGCGACGGCGTAGTCGTAGAGCGCCTCAAAATAGTCCGACGCGAAATGCAGCCGGTCTTCCCAGTCAAACCCCAGCCACCGGACGTCGGTCTGGATGGAGGCGACGTATTCGGCGCTTTCCTTGGCCGGGTTGGTGTCGTCGAAGCGCAGGTTGCAGGTGCCGTTGTAGTCCCGGGCCAGGCCGAAATTGAGGCAGATGGACTTGGCGTGGCCGATGTGCAGGTAGCCGTTGGGCTCGGGGGGGAAGCGGGTCGCCACGCGGCCATCGTTTTTACCGGCCCGGAGGTCCTCTTCGATAATGGTCCGGATGAAATTGGACGGGCCGCTGTCTGCCGCCGGTTCGGGGGCGGTCGGGGTGCCGGTGTTTTTCATGTGGGCTGGGCCTCTGATGATCGGTTGCGGAAAACGTCGAGGTGCTGGCGGCAATTACCCTAACTCTTTTAAGAATAGCCTTATAAATTACAGGAACCCGCGAAGGGGTGTCAACCTCGTTTTTTTCGGCAAACCGGGGTCGAGCCGGTTGGGTGTCTTGTCAAGCGGGGAATGCAAAGCGGCTGCCGGCCGCCCCGGCTGGAGCGGCCGGCAGTCGATGGGGGGAGTCCTACGGGGTGATTTTGAGCACCATCAGGCCCACGCCGGGTCGCATGACCAGGAACTGGACCGGTTCGGTGCTGCTTTTCTCCAGCATCCGCCCCAGGGCCTTGGCGTTCTCCACCGGGTTGCGGTTGACTTCCTTGATCAGGTCGCCCTGCCGCAGGCCGGCCTCCTCGGCCTTGCTTTCGGGGCTGACGCCGACGACCACCACCCCTTTTTCATCCGGGTCGAGTCCCAGCCGCTGGGCGGTTTCGCGGTCCAGGTCGCTCACCTGGAGGCCGAACTCGGCTTCATCCCGGGGGCTGTCGATGGTCGCCCTGGCGCTGGGGTCCTGATCACGTTTGGCGAGGGTCACCGTGACGGTCTTGGGCTTGCCGTCGCGCACGATCTCCACTTTCAGGCGGCTGCCCACCGGAGAATCGGCGACCATGGCGGAGAGTTCGCGGCTGCTGGTCACCTTCCGGCCGTCCAGGGCCACAATGATGTCCTGGGCTTTGATGCCGGCCTTGTCTGCCGGGTCGCCGGCATAGACCTCGGAGACCAGCACCCCCTCGCCGTCCTTGATGCGGTAGTAGTCGGCCAGGTCCGAGGAGAGATCCTGGATGGCCACACCCAGCCAGCCGCGGGTGACCTCCCCCTTGGACTGCAACTGGCTGATCACGTTCTGGGCCAGGTCCGAGGGGATGGCGAAGCCGATCCCCTGGCCGCGGGCCACGATCGCCGTGTTGATGCCCACGACCTCGCCCCGCAGGTTGAGCAGGGGGCCTCCGCTGTTGCCGGGGTTGATGGAGGCGTCGGTCTGGATAAAGTCGTCATAGGGCCCCGAGCCGATGATCCGGCCCTTGGCGCTGACGATCCCCACGGTGACGGTCTGCTCGAGACCGAAGGGGCTCCCGATGGCCATCACCCAGGTGCCCACCGTAAGCTCTTCGGATTTCCCCATCTGCAGGGGTTTGAGGTCCTTGGAGGGCGCAATTTTGATCAGCGCCAGATCGGTGTTGGGGTCGCGGCCCACCAGCTCCGCGGTAAACTCCTTGCCATTGGCCAGTTTGACGGTGATCTCGTCGGCTCCCTCGATGACGTGGTTGTTGGTGACGATGTGCCCCTCACGGTCGATGATGAAGCCCGATCCCAGGCTGCGCTGCTTGAAGTCCTGGGAAGGGTTGCGGCGCATGCGCGGCCCAAAGAATTCCTCAAACGGGTTGCCGCGCTCAAAGGGGTTGCCAAAGAAGTGGCGGAAGACCGGGCCGCCGCCTTTCATGGTCTTGACGGTGCGGATATTGACGACCCCGTCGCGGGCCTCTTTGGCGAGGGTGCTTAAGTTGTTGGGCAGCATCGCCGCGGCGTCGTCCTTGACGGCCGCCGCAGCGCCGCCGGCGGCGATGGTCAGCGCCAGCAGGGTGACCGGCAGCAGCCGGCTGAGGCGGGGATGGTTTTTCTGCAACGCTTTCATGGGGTGACCTCCTTGGCAGTCAAAAGGGTTGTGTTTGCGCCGACCGCTGGTCGGCCGCTGTCCTTGCTTTGACCGCGAAGATATACCGCCAAGCTTACGGGAAGATGACGGCAAAATTACCAATTGGTCATGTTCGGGTTCGGCGGGCCCCTTCGGGGGCCGGCTGGGTTGCGATTGGTGCTGCGGGCCGAATCCAGGCGTACCCCGGCTCCGGGGCCTCAGCGCACCCCGTGCCGACGGGAGATTTTTTCGAACATGATCACCAGGCCGGCCACCAGCCGGTAGATGAACTCAACCCCCATGTTCTTGTCCGCCGTCGAATCGAAGAAGATGTTGAGCGAGGACGCCATCCCCTCTTCGGGTTTCCAGTAGCAGATCAGCACCGGCACCAGCGGCAGGGGGTGGAGCAGGATCGCGGTGTCGGCATCGAAGCGGCTTTCGGCTTTTTTCCCGTTGAAGATGTCCAGCAGGTCCCGGAAAAGCTCGGGGTAGGTGTCGGCGACCTTCTTGAGGGGATTGACGCAGCGGTGCGCAAAAAAATTTTGCCAGGCCGCCCCGCCCTCCAGCTCCCGCAGGGTGACCCACTCGCCGGTGAGGGGGATGCCCTGGCTGTAAAGGATATAGGAGAGGATGGGGATTGAGATCCACGGGTGCAGGTGGATGTCCGAATGCAGGTTGCCGTCATGGTCCACGGCGACGTCTTTTCCCATCACTTTGATGGCCAGCCGGCCGTTGACCAGCCGACCGTCCAGACGCTGGGCGGTTTTTTCGAAATCCAGCCCGGCGACCGCGCTTTTCAGCGATGCCAGCATGGCCATCATTTCGTCTTCAGCGGCCGCGTTGCGTTCAGGGGCGGCCTGGCCGTGCTGCGCCAGCAGATCGGGGTCGATCCGGGGGCAGTCGCTCAGGTTGGCGCGGCCCTGCAGCACCGCCGCGGCGAAGGCCATGCAGGTCTTGTAGCCGCACTGCTGGCAATTGGACTTGTCTACCAGTTTGAGCACATCGGTGACGCTTTTGAATTCCGCCATGGTCTTTTTTTCCCGGTAAATCGCAACAGAACCGTGTCCTGCGGGTTGGGTCCGCTGCCATCCGGCCCTGCCGGCGCATCGGCCTTGGGCCGCTTGACAGGCTGCAGCCTGAATTTTTGGAAGTGAATATAAGGGCTTGTGCTCTGGGTTGCAACCCCTCCGGGTCACGGCCGCCTCAGCGCTGCCGGGGCACCTTCCGGTTTCGGCTAGCGGGCCAGCGCCAGCCAGCCGGCGAGGGTGCCGATGGACAACAGGGTGCTCACCGATATGGTGGTCACGGCAAAGTGCGGCGCGCCCCCCATCTCGCGGGCCATCACATAGGTCACGGTGGCCGTCGGGCAGGCCAACAGGATCAGCCCCGGCAGGTATTCCACCGGTGCAAGGCCCACTAGCTGGTAGAACCCGAAGGCGATCGCAGGCGTGATCAGCAGCTTGATCGCGGCGGAACCGATGGCCAGCGCCAGCCCGGAGCGGATCGCCTGGAAGTTTAGCGAACCGCCGATGATCAGAAGCGCCAGGGGCAGGGCCATGCCGGCCAGGATTTTGAGGCTGCGCTCTGCGACCACCGGCATCGGCAAACCGGAAAGGGAGTAGGCCATGCCGGCGAGCGCCGAGCAGATGACGGGGTTGCCGGCGATTTTCAACAGCGTCCGCCCCAGCTTGCGATCGCCTCCCACCGTCGGGGCATGGAGCTGAAGTATCAGCACCGCCAGGGTGTTTTGCAGGATCATCAGGAAGCCGGCCAGAAAACTGGCCCGGACCAGCCCCGCCTCACCCAGGTAGTAGAAAACCACCGCAAAGCCGATGTAGCCAAAATTGCCATGAAAGGCGCTTTGGACGAAGGAGCCCGCCATGGCGCCATTGATTTGCATCCGACGGGCCGCCAACCAGGCGATGAGGCCCCCGAGCACCAGGGCGGCCATGGTGAAGAGCACCATCCGGGCCTGAATCGAGTCCTGAAGGTTGGCTTGGGCCAGGGAAACGAACAGCATCGCCGGGATGCCGATGTAGAAAACGAGCCGGTTGGCGGGCGCCAAGAAATCCGAGGTCAGCAGCCCCACCCGCCGGGCGAACCAGCCGAGCGCCACCAGCAAAAAGATCGGAACGATGGTCAGGTAGATTTGCATGCCTTGCCGGCTTACTCCGGGCTGGTGGCGGCTGTCATGTGCCGGTCGCTGAAATCATGAACGATCTTTTCAAACGGTCCCTATTTTATTTGAATGAATTTCAACGCCACCCCGATCAGCGCCGCCTGCTCTTTGCTCATCTCGCCCAGACTGTCCCGCCGCTCGGCCATGCGCCGGAAGCGCGTGAAGTCTGTGGGCAACGCTTCGGTATCCACCAGGTAGGCGATTTTCTGGATGATCACCCGGATGTCTTCGGGATATTTGATTCGGCCTCTGATCTTGGCAAAATATTCCACCTTCATCCGGCCCCTGAGCCTGTCGAATTCCAGGTCTTTCACCCGGTGCACGGCGAGAATTACATAATCCCCCAGGGACTGCCAGAAAATCTCGTCGTGATTCTTCCAAAGCGGCAGATAGAAGCGCAGCAGGGCCGGCTGTTTCTTTCCGCTTTGGGAAATATGTCGGTAGAGTTCGACCGGAAAAAATTCCACCTCCTTGTCGTCGACCTTGTCGAGCATTTCAAACAGCGTCAGCCGTTGCTGCTTGCGGTAGCGTTTGTCGATCTGCTCCAAAACGCTGCCCTGGCCGATACCGGCGTGAACTTTTTCTAGCGCCATGGAAAATGAGTTGGCCATTATCTGCTCCTTGATGCGCGGCATGTCGCAAAGCGCCTGCTTTGACCGGCCCCCGCGGGGTGAGCCTTCCCGCGGTTGGTCGGGAGGGGTCCGGCGATTCGGGTGGCCGTGGGTCACGCTTCAAAAGGTCAATCCGCGGGTCGATTTCCGCGTTGCGAATCGGTTGCCGGCCCGAGGGCCTCTGGCGCCTCGACGCGACTGGATTCATGCATGGCGCGCAGCGCTTCCGAAGCCAAAATCCGCATTTTTGTGCGCGGCGGGTAGATTCTGCCGATGCGACCGGAAACGGGATCGAAGCGGTTGATGTAGGTCCGCCGTATGGGATTGCCGTAAAGCTGGACCGTGGCACTGGTCATATTGCCCGGGTTGCCGGTTTTGTGGATCCCGTTGTTCAACGGCAAAACCACTTCCGTCTGCCCTGCCGTCAGGACCCGATTTTCGGCTTCTTTCAGGCGCGCGAAGTTTTCGTCCGATCCGGCATCCTCCCGGACGTATTTGGTCACCTGGAGTTTGCCCGCGACCGGGCCGATCACCCCCCAGGCGTTGTGATCGTGGATGGGGGTATACTCCCCGGGCGCCCAAAGGTAAAGCCGGATCGAAAAGATCCGCTTGGGGTCGATGTACAGCAGTAGCTCGTTGTCAAACATTCCGGACCGGCGGGTATCCGGGTATTCCGAGCCGTCGGTGGCATTTCGCAGGATCTCCGTGAAGATGGGCGCATCCAAAAGCAAATCCGGCATCATCCTGCGAACATATGCCAGGCGCTCCTCGTAGCCCGAAATCTTTTCCAACTCATCCGACCAGCTTTCACAGATTTTGCGAAGCGCCGGCGGCATCTTACTCCATGCGGTCATGTTGGGTGTTCCCTGGTGTGGGGGCTTCGAATCTCGATCTGACGGCCCGGCCGGAAATTCAATCCCAGTGGACCGGCTGACTCGCCTGTTTTTTAACAGCACGGGCGCCATTTTCAAGTCGGACATACTGGGCATAAAAAGGGGCGCCGTTGCCGATGTCGGTCAATTGCGCCGCGATGAGCCGGTTCAGGCCACCGCCCAACTTCATCCAGGTTCCCCTGCGGGCGAGCACCGTCTCGGGATGCAGATCCGCCAGGGTTTTCAATCTGACCCGCAACCGGCCGACGGAAGAAACCAACCAGAGATCCTTGTCCAAGTCCAGCTCCTTCAGGGATGGGCAGCGGGGTGAAACCCAGACATCCAGCGGAATCTGCTGGTCTTCGGCCGCCAGCTGGGAGTGGATCGCATCCTTTCGGATCAGGCTGAGCAGGCGCAGGGGGTAATCCGGCGGGGGCGGCGGCTCGTCGTGAAGCTCCGGCGGCAGCCAGTATTTCTGGTCGGGGTGGTCGAAGATCAGGTCCAGGTAGGGGACCGCGGGGCGCCTGGCCTTGGCGAATTTCCGCCTCCGCAACTCCGCCAGGGTGACGTTCAGCGCGGGGTGCCGCAGGGCTGCCTGAAAGCAGGAATCCATATCGGGCAGACGGATCGGCGGGGTCAGCCGCTTGCCCAGTTCGGTAAGAATCCAAAAATCGCTCCGGGCCTCCCCCGGTGGTTCCAGCACCGGGGTGACGTAGTGGATGTATTCCGTCAGATAGGAGCCGATGATGTCCTCCTGCTCCAGCATCAGCGCGCTGGGCAGGAAAAGATCGGCCTGCTGGGCGGTATCGGTCATGAAGGCGTCCACGACGACTTTGAACTCGATCCGGTCGAAGGCCGCGACCAGACCGGTTGAATCCGGGGCCTGGTTGACGACGTTGGAACCGTTGATCCAGATCATCCTCAGCGGCGGGTCCTTGGCCTCCAAGATGCTGCGCCCGATCGTGGGCATGGGCAAGGCCCGTCTGGCCTTTTGATCCGTCACCCGCGACCAGTCGTAATTCAAATTGGCCAGCGAATGGTGATGGAAATAGACCCCGCCCCCGGCGCGGCCGATGTTGCCCGACAACAGGGCCAGGGCGTTGATGAAGCGCACGTTCTCGCCGCCGTAGCGATAGCGTTGCAGCCCGCCGCCGACGATGGTGGCCGCAGGCCCGTCCAGGTAAGCCTCGCCCAGGCGGCGGATGTCCGCCGGCGGGACGTCGCAGCGGGCCGCCAGCTCCTCCGGCGGGTATTTGAAAATCGCATTCCGGAAGCTCGGCCAGCGCCGGGTGTGGTCGAGGATATGCCCGCTCAACTGGTTTTCTGCCACCAACAGGCGCAGGACCGCGGCCGCCAGGAAGCGATCCGTTCCGGGGCGGATCCGGATGTGGTGGTCTGCTGGGTAGCGGCTTTCATCGCCGCCGGGGGATATGGTCAGCGTGCGGGCACCGGCCGCCGCCGCTTTTCGCACTATGGCCGCCATGTGCACCGAACTGCCGGCCAGATCCTTGCCCCAATTGATGATGCGGCGGGCGTTGATCAGATCCGCGATCCCGTGATTGCAGCGGGAGCCGAAATCGTGGAGGAATGCGACAAATCCGGCCGCATCACACAGCGAGCCTCGGGTGCGGCTGGCGCCGAGAAGCGCAAAAAAAAGTTTGTTTGCCTGTTTGAGCACGCCCTTGGCGCCCTCGCCGTGAAAATGGAGAATGGCGGCCGGCTCGGCTCTCAAGCGGTCGATCTTTTCGGCGCAAAGATCCAGCGCCTCATCCCACGCAATGGTTTGCCAGCGGTTTGCGGATCGGATCATGGGCTGAACGATCCGCTGGGGGTGCCGCAACCGCCTGGGCAGACGTTTGATTTTGGCGCAGGTAAAACCGGCGGTGACCGGATGATCGGGGTTGCCGCTTATTTTTATCTCCCCGGCGGCGTCCCGCCAGACCACCAGGGAACACGCATCGGGGCAATCCATGGTGCAGGCGGTAACCGTTTTCATGACCTCTCCGGGATGGGATGCAGCCCAATCCGAGGCGAAAAAGATGATCCCAGGCGACCCGCCGCCGGTGGCGGGAAAAATCCATCCAAGTTCAATTGCCGGGGCGCCTGCTGCCGAACCTTTTCAAAGCCCTGATCATCCGCTCCGAAACGGTAAGCAGGCGATCGACAAATTCAACGTCGGTGGGAACACCGTCTACAGCGATGTGACAGATCCCTTCCTGGATCCGGAGGTCAGCGCCTTTGGGTAATTCCAGAATCGCCTGGAGCAACAGGGGTTCGCTGACTATTTTGGCGGTCTGACCGACCGTCGAAGCGGAAATGTGAAACCGGTTGTTAAAGGCTTCCTGATAGAGCTTGAAAGCACGGGCATCGCCGGGAAGGATTTTGGGTAGCGCTTTCCGGAGGTAGGTTGTTTTCTCCTGGATTCTAAACTCACCCCCGAGATAGGACTGAAGGCCAAACTCCACGCAGGTCATCATGCCTGAATCGTGGGAAGAAAGGGATTTGGCCATCGGGGTCAAGCGTATTGTCGTATCCCCCGCGGGCACCACCAACTGCGGAAGCCCAAGAGCAGACTGCTGGATCACCCTGCCATTGTGCGCGTCTGCCGCACGCTCCAGTATGGGAAGCATTCGGTCCACGTCGTAGGAATGCAGCCACTTGGCCAAGGCCAAGCCTCCGAAGATGAACATCGCGATTAGGATAAAACTGCCCATATTTCTGCGACCTCCAGTGTGCGCGTTTCCTCTACGCCGATGTTATGCCATTCTATTCATAATGGGTCCACATCCGAAGGACTTTCACAACATTGGCGTCGTCTATAACTTGATATACCAGTCGATGTTGGATATTGGTTCGACGTGAATAGGCACCCGTTAAATCGCCGAGCAGCTTTTCAAATGGCAGAGGAGTCTGGTATGGGTTTTCTCGCAGGATATCGATAAGTATCTCGGCTTTTTGGCGCAAATTTGCAGAGGAAAATTTTTTAGCGTCCTTTCGAGCCTGTTTCGTAAAAACGACTCGCCACATTACCAGTCGATGTCCTCAGTGCACTCCTCAATCGGGGTCGCCAACCCTTCCCGTATTGATTCGCGCATTCCAGGGATATTCAGGAGGTAGAGCGTTTCCTGGATGGATCGCCAGTCGTCCTCGGAAATAAGGACTGCACTCCCACGCTTTCCGGTGATGACAATCGGTTCATGCGACGAGGCCGCCTCGTCGATAAGACGGTAAAGCTTCGATCTTGCTTCGGTTGCCGTAAAAGTGGGCATAATATACCTCGGTCCTTGATTTTTCAAAAC
>JAJDNY010000010.1 GCA_022340425.1 Desulfobacteraceae bacterium
GCAGCGGCCTTGATGGCCTCGTAGTCGAACCGTCGCCCCAGCACCTCCCGCAGGCGTTCGGCTTCCGCAGGGCTGTCGGCTTCGAAGAAGGGCGGGGCGCTGAAACCCTCCGACGAAATGTCCGGAGGTGACACCTTGATCGGCGCCCGAGCCTCCAGCGGGGCGAAGCGGCGCGCCAGGATCTCCCGGGTGGTCACCGGTTTGGCGGGTGCCTTTGGGGGGGTGGACTTCTTCGCCGCGGCCTTTTTGGCTGGGGCTTTCTTGGCGGGGGCCTTTTTAGCGGCAGCGGCCTTGATGGCCTCGTAGTCGAACCGTCGCCCCAGCACCTCCCGCAGGCGTTCGGCTTCCGCAGGGCTGTCGGCTTCGAAGAAGGGCGGGGCGCTGAAACCCTCCGACGAAATGTCCGGGGGTGACACTTTGACCGGCGTCTGGGTCTCCAGCGGGGTAAATCGGCGGGCCAGCAGATCCTGGAGCGTCACCGCTTTGGCGGTGGATTTTCCAGCGGCGCCGGCCTTGGCTTTGGCCCCTGGCGCGGCCTTGGATTTTTTGCTTGTCTTGGTCTTCTTTTCCTCGTTTTTTTTGGCGGCAGCTGTTTTTTTCTTCTTGCTGCTGGTCTTGCTGGTAGGTTTTTTGGCCATGGAAACCCCTCAGAGGTTAGAGTGTTGGAAGCATGACTAGCCATGACGGCGAGCAGGCTGACAAGCCGCTCATCCTATATAGGATAAGGGTTCGTTTGTAAACACTTTTTTGGCAGTACTTTGGTGCTGCGGGACCCTTGCCGGAGAGGAAAGGTTTGACGGTGGGGGGCGAAAATGCTACTGCGCCGGGGCCGGCAATGCCCGGCGATTTCAATCAGGGAGGTGCCGCGTGAGCGTCGAGCATACATTGGTTCCAGTCTTGCGGGAAGGGGTGGCGGTGGTCAAAATGATCCTCTTCAAAGAGTTGAAGCCCTACCTGGGTGAAAAGTACCCCCAACGCGGGGCGGAGTTTGCCGGCAGGCTCTCGGGTGCGGTCATCAACGAACTATTTGGAACGCCCAACCCCGATCCAACCTTTGCAGCCTTTGCCCAGGCGCATCGGGTGATCATTCACGATGAGCTGGGACTTTTGGCCGTTCGGCATCCGAACCTGCGCATCGCCCTGACCGATGCCCTGCGGATCCAGTTTCTCTGCGACCATCAGGAGAACATCGACAGCAGCGCCGTTCTCAGCCGGGCCGATGAGTTGGGCATTCTGGTCGTCGAGCGGGAGGTACCCCTGCCCGCCACGTTCATGAACATGGTCCGTACCCTGGGCAACCGCCTGAATCTGCTGGCCTGAAACCGCTGCTTCCGACCGCTTGGCGCAGGGCATGAGATTCAGTCCTGCTCGCGGGTCTTGCGGAAAACGATGTCCGGCCAGTTTTCCATGTCGAAATTCAAGCGCCACTCGCTGGGCGCCAGGTAGGCCAGGTGGCCGACGGCGTCCCGGGCGAGCATATCCTGCTTCTCCTTTTCGAAAGCTGCCAGCCGGTTGCGGTCCGCGCAGGCGATCCAGCGGGCGGTGGCGTAGTTGACTGGCTCGTAGACGGCATCGACGCCATACTCGTTTTTCAGCCGCGCCATGGTCACGTCGAACTGCAACACCCCCACCGCACCGAGGATGAAGGCGCTGCCCGAGACCGGGCGAAAAAACTGCACCGCCCCCTCCTCGGCCAGCTGGGTCAGGCCTTTTTGGAGCTGCTTGAGCTTGAGGGGGTTTTTGAGCAGCACGCGGCGGAAATGTTCCGGTGCGAAGTTGGGGATGCCCGTGAACTGCAGCGGCTCTTTTTCGGAGAAGGTGTCTCCGATCTTGATGGTCCCGTGGTTGTGGATGCCGATGATGTCACCGGGATAGGCTTCCTCGACGTGGGCGCGGTCCTGGGCCATGAAGATGGTGGCATTGGCCCAGGTGACCTCCTTGCCCAGGCGGTGGTGGATCACCTTCATGCCGCGGGTGAACTTGCCCGAGCAGATCCGGATAAAGGCGATCCGGTCGCGGTGGGCGGGGTCCATGTTGGCCTGGATCTTAAAGGCGAACCCCGAAAAAGGGGGTTCCAGCGGGGAGACGACCCGGGTGGTGGTGGCCCGCCCGGTGGGCGGCGGGGCCATTTCCACCAAGGCGTCCAGGAGTTCCCGGACGCCGAAATTGTTGATGGCGCTGCCGAAAAAGACCGGGGTTTGGTTGCCTTGGCGGTAGTGGGCCTGCTCCAGCGGGTTGGCGGCGCCCTCCAGGAGCGCCACGTCCTCGCGCAATTCCGCGGCCTGACTGCCCAGCAGGGCGTCCAGGCGGGGGTCGGCCAAATCGGTGATCAGCAAATCATCGGTGTCGCGGGTATCGCCGCCGGGGCTGAAGAGCTGCAGGGTTTGACGGTAGCGGTTGTAGACCCCCCTGAAATTCTTGCCGGCGCCGATGGGCCAGGAAAGCGGGGTGCACTCGATCTGGAGCTTGTCTTCGATGTCCGTCAGCAGGTCCAGCGGGGCCAGTCCGTCACGGTCGAGCTTGTTGATGAAGGTAATGATCGGAGTGTTGCGCATGCGGCAGACCTCCATCAGCTTTTCGGTCTGGGGCTCGACCCCTTTGCCGCTGTCGATCACCATCAGGGCGCTGTCCACGGCGGTCAGCACGCGGTAGGTGTCCTCGGAGAAATCCTGGTGGCCGGGGGTGTCCAGGAGGTTGATCTCGAAGTCGCGGTAGTTGAATTTCATGACCGAGGTGGTCACCGAAATGCCGCGCTCCCGCTCCACGGCCATCCAGTCGCTGGTGGCGTGGCGGGCGGCCTTGCGGGCCTTGACGGCGCCGGCCAGTTGGATGGCGCCGCCGAAGAGCAGCAGCTTTTCGGTCAGGGTGGTCTTGCCGGCGTCGGGGTGACTGATAATGCCGAAAGTGCGCCGCCGCAGAACCTCTTCTTGCTGTCGTTTTTGCATCTGGCCGTCCTCTGGGGTCTCCGCCACGGCGGAAATCCCAGGCTTTTTGTGAAAGGTTCAGGTGATAAAAAAACGGGACCGAGATCGGACCCGTTTCAAAAAAAATTTACGTCAAATGCCAGCGCTTGTCAAACCCTGGCCGGGGCCGTCCTGAAGCCTTCATCCACCCGGGGCCCAGGGCAGCGGATCGAAACCTGAAGCGAGCAGGTTTCTTATCGGCAGAAAGAGCGGGTCGGGCAGCCGGGACCACGCAAACCAATGCCAGCAAGCACATTTCCCGGGCTCCAGGACCGTGGGTTCGCCCCGGGGGGCCTGGGCGACGGCGTAGAGCGTGACGTAGTGGTGGCCTTCGGCTGCGAAGACGTCGTTGGTGTAGGGGCCCAGCCGCACCGGCCCCAGCTGCAGGCCGGTTTCTTCGCGGACTTCACGGCGGGCGCAGGCCGCCACCGTTTCGCCGAACTCCAGGTGTCCGCCGGGGAACTGCCAGCTGCCGGCCCCGTGGGCATTCCGGCGCTTGCCCAACAGCACGCGGCCGTCGCGGATCAGAATGACGCCGACCCCCACCCGGGGGGCCGGCGCAATGGGCATCAAAGCGGTCATGGGTGCCTCTTGCCGCCCCCTGGCCAGCGGCTTTTGGGCAGCCTGATCGAAAAAAGGGTGCCCTCCCCCGGGCGGGATTTCACGCGGATGGTGCCGCCGTGTTCACGGATGACCTGCTCGGTGATGAAAAGCCCCAGCCCGGTCCCCTGGTTGCCCTTGGTGGAGTAGAACATGGTGAAGATCTCCTTCAGGGTTTCCGGGTCCATGCCGCAGCCGTTGTCGCGGATCTCGATGACGACGTGATCCTCATCCTGGGAGGTGCTGAAGACGATCCGGTGGGGTTTGTCGCTGGGGTCTTCGATGCAGGCCTCCAGGGCGTTTTCCAGAATGTTGAAGAGCGCCGAGCGGATGATGGCCGGGTCCACCGCGATGGTAACCCGTTGCGGGTCGAATTGGCAGACCAGGCGGACGTCCGCCCCGCGGATCTTGGCTTCCATCTGGTCGGCGACCTCGCAGACAAACCGCGGGAGGTCCACCTGCTCCGTTGCGAGCTCCCGCTTTTTGGCGTAGTAGAGAATATTGAGCACCACCTTGCGGATGCGCTCCACCATCATCCGGCTGATTTCCAGCCCCTCCTCGATCTGGGCCGGCATGTCGCGGTAGAAACCGGCGTCGATCAGATAGAGGCCGGCGTCCAGACCGGTCAGAACACCTTTGATGCCGTGGGAGATGGAGCCGATCATCAGGCCTAGGGTTGATAAGTTGTGCTCCACCTCGCGCAGGCGGGTGACATCGGCGAAGATCACCAGCACCTGGAGCAGCTTGCCGCTGGCGCTTTTGATGGGCGCCGTCCAGACCATGGCATTCAGGCGGCGGCCGTTTTGGGCGGAGAGGAACATCTCGGCCTGGTGGGGCTCGCCGTCCTGCAGGCTGCTCTCGATGGGGCACCGGCAGCAGGGTTTGCGGGAGAAGCTGAACAGATCGAAAAAGTCGATCCCCGTCTCCTGGCCGAAATCCTCCTTGAACCGGCGGTTGACCGCCGTGATGCGGCCCTTGCGGTCCAGCACGGCAATATGGCAGGGCACCTCGTCGAAGAGCAGTTCATAGCGCTGGCGGGTGCGCTGCAGCTCCAGTTTGATGTCCTGGATTTCCTTGCTGCCGGTGGCGACTTCCAGAATCAGGTCGACCTCGCCGTCGTTGTTGAAAATCGGTGCGCAGTGGACGATCACCGGCACCTTGCGGCCGCTGCGGTAGCGCGCCGTGGCGCGGGTGGTGTGGACGATCTCCGAGCGCATGCTGACGGCCACGGGGCAGGTTTCGGGCCGGCCGGCCTGGCCCTCGTAGATCTCCCAACTGCGGGTCCCCAGGCGATGGCCGAAATGGCGATTGAAAGTGGGGTTGGTGGCCACCAGGCGGAGATTGCGGTCGTGCAGGGAGACGAAATAGGGGGTCTGGTTGAAATACGCCACGCCCCCTTCGACCTCGCGGGCCAGAAGTCCGATGAAGTGGGACACCTTGTCGACGATCTGCTTGACGGCCAGGAAACGTTCGGTGTTCACCCGTTCAGCCAGCTGGGCTGCGATCCCGGCCGAAAGCCCATTTTCCAGCGTATCCGCCCGGTGCTGCAGCCGCCCCAGGCGCAGGCAGCGCTCCACGGCGGCCACCAGGGCCCCGGCGCCGGCGTCGTGCGGCAGGAAGGCGGCCGCCGTCTGGCCCAGGCGCTCCACGGCGGCGGTCCAAACCTCGGGTGCCGTCAAAACCACCAGCTGCGGCGGCGGAGAGAGCGCCCCCAGGCGCGCCAGGGATTCTGCGCCAAGCAGAACGTCTTCGGCCAGCACCACCGTCGGGGGCCGGTCCGTGATCGCGTTGAGGGCGGCGTGCGCCTCGGCAAAGGTCTCGATCCCACTGCCGCCCAGCGCGGCGGCCAGTCGGCGGCGGTCCGCGGCGGCGGCCGCCAGCACAAAAATGGTGTTTTCCATGGTGCCTGTTCCGTTGATGGCCGCGGTGGATGGCCCCGCAGGGGGTTCAACCGCGAAGGTCCCGTTCACGGCCGCGCTCACGGGGTGCGGGGTCCAAGGGGCGGCGGGGCCGGCGCACATTTACCGAGATAGTCCCGCAGGGCGTCGCGGGTGCTGGGAAAGACCAAATCCTGCCAGGGAATCTCCGCCGGCGCGAACAGGCGGGCATCCAAAGCCTCGTCTGCTGCCTGCAGGCCGCCGCCGACCGCCTCGGCCTGATAGGCCGCTAACAGGGGTTTGTCTCTCATATGGGTAAGCAATAAAATTCATTTGGTTACGGGTTAAAAGTTGCCTCATCTAAAGCCGGATACAAAATCCGGATACAAAACGCCTTCAGAGAGCCTCCTCTGAGGGCGTTTTGTGTTTAGGGGATGGGATGACCGCTGGGCCAGGGAGGTTGTTTTCCATGGCATCCCGGGCCGACTCCAGTCCCAGGGTTCGAAGGTAACGTTCTGTCGTCGTGGGGCTTTTGTGGCGAAGAATGCCCTGGATTTTCCAGAGGGGCTCCCCGGCAACAAATCGGATGGATGCGGTTAGATGACGAATCGAATGAAATTCGAAGGCTTTGACTATTGCCGCCTTGTACAGCCTTCGCATCAGTTGCTGCCGGCAAGAAAAGGGATTTCCGTATTGAGGTTCATTGCATGAGGACCCATCAAGACAAACAAACAGGTTCTCAGTATCTTTGATGGGGCGAATCTTGACAGTTCCGTAAAAAACCCAATTTCCGCGTTGCGCTGCATCTCGAAGTCGCTGCGGGGTACATAAGTACCCCTCACTCCTCGAGATTTGCGCGCCTTGAACTTGGGCTTTTTACGAAACTGTCTGATTTTCTACTTTTTACCG
>JAJDNY010000011.1 GCA_022340425.1 Desulfobacteraceae bacterium
AGCCGTGCGTTCGCCATGGCATTGAACATGGCCAAATGCTGCGACGCGTGGTTGGATATTATTTCCGTTCTGAAACCGGCGCCAGGAATGAACCTTGCCCAAAAAGAGGATTTCAAAAAAGAGATCGGAGCCGAGTTTGACCGTTTCAAGGAAAGCCATGGGCCTTGGTTTCAAGATTTCAAGAATTACCGATTCGCTTGGCTGATCGGTGATCCCGCCACTGAAATTCTCAAATACGCGGAAAGCGCATCCGCCGATCTGATTGTTTTGGGGGTCCACTATCGAAATGACAGGCCCTGCTACAACCGACTGGGGGAAGTGGCGCAGCGCGTTTTTCAATCCGCGCCCTGTGCGGTGATGCTGGTGCCAAGCGGGTTGAAGCGGGAAAAGACGGTTTCAGGCGGCCGGGAACACCTTCGGCAAAGAATATGGGAGGGAAATGCGTCATGAGAAAAACAGCCGTTGCCATCGGGGCAATAGGGATCCTCCTGGTTTTCAGCTCCTTGCTTTTGGCAGATTCACCCGCGAAGCCCGCTGATTGCCTGGGATCCTTTTTTACCAGCAGTCTTCATTTCACCGGGGAGGGGATGCGGCACTGGTATGAGGATGCCGGGGGGTTTAAAAAAATCACCCAAATTCCCTATGATCAACTGGACTGCAAAACCTGTCATGTCAAAAGCTGCGACACATGCCACGCCGGCCAAAAAGGTGAAAAACACTTCTTTTCGGAAAAGAAAGCCAAGGACATCAACACCTGCATGCCCTGCCACGGCCGGGAGGGGCTGACCTTCAAGTTTGACGGTGAAAGGGGTCAGCTGGATGTGCATATCAGTGCCGGCATGGTCTGCTCGGACTGCCACTACCGCTCCGACGTGCATGGCGACGGCCGCTTTCGCCAATCCATGCGCCACCCCAAGGGGGTCCGCGCCAGCTGTGAGGAATGTCATCTGGAGCAGGAGCGGGAGTCCCCCGAATTCGACCCCGATACCCAAAGCCACAGTGTGCACGGGGACAAACTGGCCTGCGCGGCCTGTCACGTGCGCTCTACGGTCAGCTGCTACAACTGCCACTTCGACACGTTTCTCAAAACGGGTGAAAAAAAGGGGAATTTCGTCGCCATGAAGGACTGGTTGCTGTTGATCAATCATGACGGCCAGGTTACCTCCGGAAACGTCCAGACCTTGGTCTACCAGAACAAAAAGTTCGTGGCCTACGCCCCGTACTTTACCCACTCCATCAGCGCCGAAGGCCGCCTCTGTGATGACTGTCATCAAAATGAGGCCGTGCAACGGATTCAAGATGGCGACCGGGTGCCGGTGGTCGGGTTTGAAAATGGACAGATCCAAACCTGGCAAGGCGTCGTGCCGGTGATCCAGGGAAAGCTGGATTGGGTGTTTCTCAATAAAACCGAAAACGGCTGGGTCCCGATTGCCGACACCTCACCTCCCGTGGAGCAATACGTCGGTTTCGGAACCCCTTTGACAGCAGAGCAATTTGAACGGCTGGCACAAGATGTTTCACATTGAATAACGCTTTAAATCCCCACCGCTCCTTGTCTTTTTGCCCATCTCCGGCGCTACATCCGCCAAGCCCTATCCCGCTGTCCGTCGACGGACGTGCCATGGTGACGCACCAGAATCCGGCGCCTTCTTGCGGGTTTAGGCATGACCGCGACGCTTAACGGTTGACAAATGGTTCCGGAATATTTCTACTGTGTACAATTCCACCCCATGGATCAACGGTGTGTTGCGTTGTGGTGTCGGCCATGAGATCTGCCGCGCATGAAAAACCCGCAAAAACGGAAACCCGCCTTTCAATCGCCTTGATGGTCATCTTGGCGATCGTGGCAACCGGCGTTTTTCTGCGCCAATTTAAGATCAACCCGGCAGTGCGCGCACTTCGGCCGGAAGCCTACCAGCACGCCCTCGCGCCGGAATCGGATCAGGCCGCTTTGATCGATGCCACGGCCTCAGGGATCACCCCCTTTTCGCCGCCGGAACGCTTCGGCCCGGACACCCTCTACGAAAAAATCAACGGTCGCGCGGACCTCTACCTCGCCTCCGGGTTCGCGTCCCTCTCCACCCAGCGGTTCAGCCCGAATGACGCCGCCGGGGCCTGGGTGGAGGTTTTCGTTTACGACATGGCCACGCCGGCCAATGCCTTTTCCGTGTTCAGCATGCAGCGCCGGGAAGGGGCCCGCTCCGACGATGCCTTCCCCGATGCCTACCGCACGGAAAACGCCCTCTTCATGACCCACGGGAACTTCTACCTGGAGTTCATCGGCACCGACGCCTCCCCGGGCCTGCAGCAGGCCATGGGAGACCTGGCCCGGCTTTTCGTTGCATCTCACGGCGATGCGGGCGCAGGGCCTGCACCGGGTGCCGACCTCTTTCCCATGGCGGGTTTTACGCCCGACAGCCTTCAGCTGATCGCCGCCAACGCCTTCGGCTTCGAGCAGCTGGATCAGGTCTACACCGCAGAATACCTGATCGACGCCACCCCCCTGACGGCCTTTGTTTCCCCGCGGCCGACCCCTGAGGCGGCATCCGCACTGGCCCTTGAATACCGGCAAACACTGCTCTCCTACGGCGCCCTCGTCGTAGACGGCCCGCCCCCCGTCGCGGGCGCCGGCGTTCTAAAGTTTTTCGACACCTACGAAATCGTCTTCAGCCAAGGCCGCTATCTGGCGGGGGTCCACGAAGCCGGCAGCCTGGAGGCGGCCGCCGAACTGGCCAGGAGGCTGGCCGGGCATCTGCAAGGGACAGAGCCGAAGCCGTGACCGTCACCGAAGGCGGGCCGCTCCGCTTTTCGCTCAGCGCTGGATTCGGGGAGTCGGCGACCCAACGTTACCCATATCATCCCGGGCCCCGGCGCCCTTAGGGGACTGTTGCATGACAGCTGATTCCACCCTAAACCGACGTGAATTTCTGACCCGCTGCACCCGGGCGGGGCTTTCGGTGGCGGCGGCCGCCGCCCTGGGGATCGGGTTCTACGATGGGAAGGGCCCCGATGGCGTATCCGACACCGGCGCCGCATTGCGGATTCCCGATTTTTCCCTGGCCCCGCTGCAGGGCAGGATCTGCATCGCCCGGGGAACGGACCGGGCGAGAGCCGTCGGGCAGGCCTTTGCGGCCCTGGGGGGCATGGGCGCGTTCGTCAAGCCCGGCGAACGCGTGCTGCTCAAGGTCAACGCCGCCTTCGCCTCCCCGCCGAGCCTGGGCGCCACCTCGCACCCGGATCTGGTGGCCGCCGTGGTGAGGCTGTGCCGCGACGCCGGTGCATCGCGGGTGATTGTCACCGACAACCCCATCAATGACCCGGCCTCCTGCTTCGCACTCACCGGCATCGATGCGGCGGCCCGTCAGGCTGGGGCCGAGGTGGTCTTGCCCCGCGAATCCTTGTTTGCACCCTACAGTGTGGACGGGGGGCGCCTGATCCGGGACTGGCCGGTTCTCTATGCCCCCCTGGCGCGGGTGGACCGCGTCATCGGAATGGCCCCGGTTAAAGATCATCACCGCAGCGGCGCCTCCATGACCCTGAAAAACTGGTACGGCCTGCTGGGCGGGCGGCGCAACATCTTTCACCAGGACATCCACACCATCATCCAGGAGCTGGCCATGATGATCAGGCCCACGGTGGTGGTCTTGGACGGCATCCAGACCATGATGACCAACGGGCCCACCGGGGGGTCGCTCTCGGATCTCAAACCCACCGGCACCCTGATCGTGAGCACCGATCCGGTGGCCGCCGATGCCGTCGGCGCGACCCTGCTGGGCCGGACGGCCGCAGACCTGGCCTTTATCGCCAAAGCGCAAAGCATTGGGGCCGGCACGGCCGACTACCGGTCCCTGGATCTGCAAGAGATCCAGACCTGAGGCGCGATTAGGACCGCTTCAATGAAAATCGTCACCGCCAGACGCATCAGCCAGATCTTCTTCTTCATGCTCTTCCTGTGGTTCTGCATCGTCTCCACCCTGGGCGAGCAGTGGTGGCAGTTGCGCGGCTGGCCGGTGGGCTGGCTGATGCAGCTGGACCCGCTGGTCGGCCTGGGCACCCTCTTGGCCACCGGCACCCTTTACGCCGGTTTGGTGTGGGGCCTGGCGACCGTGATCTTGACTATCCTGCTGGGCCGCTTCTTCTGCGGCTGGATCTGCCCCTTCGGGGCCCTGCACCAGGTCGTGGGGTGGATCGCCAACCGCGGCCGCAAGGCGTCGGCGATGATCGCAGCCAACCGCTACCACCGCGGCCAACGCATCAAATACCTCATCCTGCTCTTCCTGCTGGGCGCTGCGGCCGGCGATTTGTTGGGTCGGCTGTTGAAGGCTGCCATGGCCTCGGTGCCACTTTTGGCCGGGATTGTCGTCGGCATGCTGCTGCTGGGGGCCACTTTCGCCCGGTGGCAAAAAAAATCGGGGAAGCGTTGGGCGGCCGCTGTTGTCTTGATCGCCTTGGGCTGGAGCGCCCTGGGGCTTCTGACCGACGGCTCCCGGCTGCTGGCGGCATCCCTGCAGACCGGCCTGTTGGACCCCATCCCGCTCTTTTATCGATCGGTGAACCTGACCCTGCTGCCGCTGGTTGACGGCCGGCTGGTTTCGCTGTCTCCGGCCAGCCGGGTCTACCCCGGCGTCTTTGCCATGGGCGCCATCTTCTGGGCGGCTGTTTTTCTCAACTTGCGCATCCCGCGCTTCTACTGCCGGTTTGTCTGCCCGCTGGGGGCCCTCTTCGGTCTGCTGGGTAAAAACGCCCTCTGGCGGGTGGGGCAGAAAGCCGACGGCTGCACAGCCTGCGGCGCCTGCGACCGGTATTGCGAAGGCGCCTGCGAGCCCTCCTCGGTCATCCGCACCCCCGAGTGCGTGATGTGCATGAACTGTTTAGCGCACTGCCGGCACGACGTGATGGGCTATCAGCGCAGCCTATCGGCCGCCGGCGAGGTCGGCGTGCCGGACATCGCCAGACGGGAATTCATGGTGAGCCTCGTCTCGGGGGTGGCGGTCGTTCCCCTGGCGCGGCTGGCCGGCATGACCGGCGCGGCCTGGAACCCGGCGGTGATCCGGCCCCCCGGGGCCCTGCCCGAGACGGCCTTTCTCCAGCGCTGCATCAAGTGCGGCCAGTGCATGCGCGTCTGCCCCACCAATGTCATCCACCCGGCCGGGACCCAGGCCGGCCTTGAAGGCATCTGGACCCCGATGCTCAATTTCCGCATGGGCACCAGTGGCTGTCAGCAGGGCTGTATCGCCTGCGGCAACCTGTGCCCCACCGCGGCCATCCGCCCGATTTCGCTGGACGAGCGCTTGGGCCGGGGCGATTTCGCATCCCGAGGCCCCATCCGCATCGGCACGGCCTTTGTCGACCGGGGCCGTTGCCTGCCCTGGGCGATGGACCGCCCTTGCATCGTCTGCCAGGAAAACTGCCCGGTCAGCCCCAAGGCGATCTTCACCCACGAGGTCTACGAGCCGGTTCGCCTGGGCGGCGCGCTGGTCTTTCAGGCAATGGCGGACAACCGGCTGCTGGTCGAAGGCCCGGCACTGCCTTCTGAACGGTTTGCAACCGGGGACTATTTTGTTACCATTGACGGCGGCGACAGTCGGCCGCCGGCCAGGATCGTCGCCATCGGTCCCGGCGGCATCACCCTGGCGGACAGCCCCTGGGCCGAGACGGCCGCAGCGGGAGACCGGCTCACGCTGCTGGTG
>JAJDNY010000012.1 GCA_022340425.1 Desulfobacteraceae bacterium
CGAGCACTTCGAGGCCGGCTACCACACGGTGCACCTGTGGACGTTGATCTGTCTGTCGCTGGGGATCCTGGGCCCCAACGAGCGCGAGTACCTCGGCGAGGACCTCAAGGAGGTCAACGTGTTTCACCCCGAATCGGCGGCGTGACGGCATCGGGGATGCCTGCGGGGCCCTTCGGCCCCGCTTGAATCCCGGTTTCGTCGTTCCATAGGTGAACCTACCCGGGAAAGGCGGGTGTTGGGGGGCTTTTTTCGGCACCCGGGCGCATTTTCCCCGGGGCCTTCAGGGGGAGATGGACGTCCGGCTGGTAAAAGGAGGAGCAGGATGCACGACCAGAGCACCGGGGCGCCACCCGGCCCCAGCCGCATCTTCAAACTGTTCGGCATTCTGGGCAACGCCCGGGTGTTCGCCTCGCATTCACCCGCCCTGTTCAACGCCGCTCTGCAGCATGCGGGCATCCATGGCGCCTATGTCCCGCTGCGGGTGGAGGCCGACCAGATCGGGGCGGCCCTGGGCGGCCTGCGGGCCCTGAATGTCGCCGGGGTGAACGTCACCGTACCCTTTAAGGAAACCGCCATCGCGCATCTGGACATCCTCTCCGAGGGTGCCAATATCATCGGCGCGATCAACACCATCGTCTGCAAGGGCGGCAAGCTCAAGGGCTTCAACACCAATGCGGTGGGCTTCATGAACGCCCTGGAAGCCGCGGGATTCTCGCCGGCGGGGCGCCCGGCGCTGGTCTTCGGCAGCGGCGGGGCGGCCCGCGCGGTGGTTTTCATGCTCAAATGGCTGCAGGCCCAGCCGATCTACGTGGTCGGACGCGATGCGGCCAAGACGGCCGCACTGGTGGAGGCCATCGGCGGGACGGCGATGGCGCCGGTCGATCTGGCGGCCCCGCTGGCGGCGGCGCTCGTGGTCAACGCCACGGCGGTCTCCAGCCCCGAGGAATCCTCCGAAATGCAGCGGCTGGTCCAGGGGCTGCAAGTCGCGGATTGCGACCTGCTGGTGGACCTCAACTACGGCCGCCGGCAGAACTTCTGGCGGGCCTGGGCCCGCAGCGCCGGCGCGCGCTTCATGGACGGGGTGCCGGTTCTGGTGCACCAGGCGCGGCGCAGTTTCGCCCTCTGGACGGGCGTCGAGGTCAAACCGGAGGTGTTTCTGAAGGCCCTGGATCTGGACGTCCGGGCCCTTTCCCCTGTGGCCGCCTGACGTCCGGCGGTGGCCGGCTTTCCCCGGGCCGGCCCGCTTCTCCCGTTGCTATCAGGCCCCCGATTCCCGGCAAGCGGGCGCGGTGCCGTTCGGCGCCTTGCTCTCTGCCCCGTTCGCCTTTGTCGCCACCGTTTCCGAAGCCCTTCAGACCTTCGGCCAGTTGCGCCAGTTTACGGTCCACCCGGCCGTTGATGCTCTCATCGGGGTAGGTGCCGTCGGCCTGTTTAGGGCCTGCGGGCACCCCGGTCAGAATCTCGATTCCCTGGTCGATGGTGCTGACGGCGTAGATTTGGAAGCGGCCCTCGCTCACGGCCGCCACCACGTCCTTGCGCAGCATGAGGTCCTTGACGTTGCTCGCGGGGATCATCACCCCCTGGGCGCCGGTCAGGCCGCGGCTGCGGCAGCAGTCGAAAAACCCCTCGATCTTCTGGTTGACCCCGCCGATGGCCTGGATTTCACCTTTCTGGTTGACAGACCCGGTGACCGCAATGTCCTGCCGGATGGGGGCCTCGGCGAGGCTGGAGAGCAGGGCGTAGATTTCGGTGGACGAGGCGCTGTCGCCGTCCACCCCGCTGTAGGACTGTTCGAAGGCGATGCTGGCGCTCACCGAGAGGGGTTTGTCCTGGGCGAATTTCTTGCGCAGGTAGCCGCTCAGGATCAGGACCCCCTTGTTGTGGGTGCTGCCGGACATGTCGGCCTCGCGCTCGATGTTGATGATCCCGGCGCGGCCCATGGCCGTGGTCGCGGTGATGCGCGAAGGCTTGCCGAACATGTAATCCCCCAGGGCATAGACGGCCAGGCCGTTGACCTGGCCGACGATCTCGCCGCTGACGTCGATCATCAGGGTGCCGCGGTCGATCATCTCTTGGATGTGCTCTTCCACCAGGTTGGCGCGGTAGATGCGGGCCTCGATGGCCCGGTCCACGTGCCGGTCGCTTATGGTGGCAGCGGTCTCCTGGGCGGCCCAGAAATCGGCTTCGCGGATCAGATCGCGGATGGCGGGGAAGCTGGTGGATATTTTCTCCTGGCGGCCCGTCATCCGGACCGCCTGCTCCACCAGCGCCGCCACCGCGCCGCGGTCGAAGGGCTTGAGCTTTTCCTCGTCGCCGACCATCCGGACAAACTCCGCAAACTGGCGGATACTGGTGTCGGTCTTGGGCATCGCAGTGTCGAAATCCGCCCGGACCTTGAAGATTTTCGGCAGGTCCTCGTCGTAGGTCAGCAGCAGCTGGTAGAGGTAATTGTCGGAGATCAGGACGACCTTGACATCCAGGTCGATGGCTTCGGGTTTGAGGCTGGTGGTGGTGAACAGGTAGAAGGGGTCGTAGGTCTGGATCTCGAGTTTTTGACTCTTGAGGGCCCGTTTGAGGGACTGCCAGACCCCGGGCTCCACGATGGCGTCCAGCAGGTTGAAGACCAGGGCGCCGCCGTTGGCCTTGAGCAGCGAGCCGGCCTTGATCTTGCTGAAATCGGTGCGCCAGACGCCGGTGCGGTCCACCACGCGCTCGATGCTGCCGAAGATGTTGCGGTAGGTGGGGTAGGCTTCGATCACCACCGGCGGCCCCTGCTGGTCGCTGTTGTCCACCAGCAGGTTGACCTGGTAAGGCTGGAAGTGGTCCACCTCGGGCATAAAGGCCAGCATGCCCGCGGCCTGCCCCTGGGGCTGGGGTTCGAAGATCTTGAGGTTGGCGCCCATGTCGTTGAGCATCTCGTCGAGATAGGTGCGGATCGCCTCCTGGTTGAAGCGTTCGACGATCGGGGCGGCCAAATCGGCGGCGGTTTTCATGAACGTGGCGCGGTCCATCTGCTCCAGCTTTTCCTGGACCTCCTTTTGCAGGTCGCGCACCTCCAGGAAGATCTGGTCGATCTGACCCCGCAGGGCGGTGTACTTGGCCTGCAGCTCCTCGTACTCCGCTTTGGGAAAGCGGCCCTTTTCGACCATCGCCTCCAACTGCTCGATGGGCACCGGGTTGCCGTCCACGATGGGCATCAGCTCCGGGCGCCGGAACTGCCCCATCTGGATGTTGACCATCGAAAAGCCCTCTTCCCGGACCTTCTGGTCCAGCCCCTTGAGAAACCCGTTGGCCTTGCGCTCATAGGTTTCCATGACCTCCTTCTTGGAGCTGATATACTCCTGGCTTTCGAAGAGCTGGGGGATTTGTTTGCGCAGGGTTTCCAGCAGCTCGCGGACGCTCTCCCGCAGGGCGGCCCCGGTGCCCCCCTTGAGGCGCAGCAGCACCGGCCTTTCTGGGTTTTTAAACGAGTTGACATAACACAGGTCGTCGGGCACGTGGTCGTCGGCGACCATTTCCTCCAGCAGCTTCTTGACCGTCGACATGCGCCCCGAGCCGGCGGTGCCGGTGACAAAGACGTTGTAGCCGGGTTTTTTCATGTTGATCCCGAAGCGAAAGGCCTCCAGGGCCCGCTGCTGGCCGATGATCTCTTTGAGGGGGGGCAGCTCGGCGGTGCTTTCAAAGGGCAGCGACGCCGGGTCCAGGCGCCAGCGGAGTTTTTCGACCGGGACTTCGGGAAGGGGGGCGGGTGTCGTCATCGGTAGCCTCCTGTGAGAAAATGGTCGTTGGGCGCGTCGTGGGGTGATGGCGGCGGGTCGGCGCGCCGTTCGGAGAGACGGGACGGGGCGGTCAATCGATTTCCAGGGGGACCCCGTAAGTCTCGTCGGGTGTGCGCTTGGGCATCACGATCTCCAGCGTCTGCTCGCGGCAGGTGGCCCGGATCTCCTCGGGTGCCACCGGGGCGGGCAGGGTCAGGCTGCGGCTGAAGGACCGGGTCTGCTTCTCGACCTGGTAGTGGCCCTCGTCCTGACTGCCGCTCTCCGACTGGCTCGTGCCCCGGATGGTGAGGGTGTTGCCGCTGATCGAGATGTCCAGCTCGGCGGGCTTGATGCCCACCAGCCGGGCCCGCAGAACCACCGCCGACTCGTTCTCCTGCAGCTCCAGGGACGACAGGCCGAAGCTTTGGGAGGGAAAGGCCGGTACGCCGAAGTCGGCGTAGAAGCGCTTGAAAACCCGGTCCATCTCCTTTCGCAGTTGGTCGATTTCGCGTTTTTTCCATGAGGTCAGTTCGGTCATGCCAAAACCTCCTTCTTCGATGTGCAGCTCGGGGCGGGATGGGGGGACAGCCGCCTTGCCGGGCGGATGCACGGCGGCGTGGTGGACCCTGGGGGGGTGTCGTTGGGCGACGACCGCTGGCTTAAAGGCCAAAGACCGACTGACGGGGCAGGGCGCCGGGGGGCTCAATTCCGGCGGTCGAAGCCTGTCCGACACCCGGATCTCCCTATGGGTGCATTTTAAAGCAACCGGCCGCAGATGCAAGCCCTTTGTTGCGCCCAGCGGGTTTTGGCCGCCGCCGGTGGGGGTGGGGACCGGATCGGCCGCCTTTTTGTTTGACATCCCGGGGGGCTTATCTCTACCCTGGGCCCCATCGGGACCCGCCCGCCGCCCCGGATCGCCGAAGTCGGTTTTTCGGCCCGGGTGCCGTCGGGCCGTCCGCAAGTGAAGTGGAAAGGAAACCTTGCCATGCAGCACGCCTGCCGCGTTTCATGCCTGATGCTTTTAATGATCCTGCTGCTCGTCGGGATTGCCGGCGGGGCGGCGCCGTCGCCGGATACGGCCCCCGCAACGCCCGAAGACCCGTCCCAGTCGGCTGCGGGCGGGGTCACCAGCGCCCGCGAAGACGTCGCCCGGCAGTTGGAAGGGTTGGCCCAGCGCACCCCCCTGGGATGGCAGTGGGAGACCATCGAGAAAATCACCCACTGGGGGATCTCCCTGCCCGCCAAGGTTCCGGAGTTGATGGACTTTCTCATCGACCAGGGGCGGCTGCTGGGCGTTGTGGGGTCGCTGGTGATGCTGCTTCTGATGCTGGTGGTTTTTTACAGCCTGATCGGGTATCGGCGGGTGTTGCAGCGGGTGGAGGAGAGAATTCATCCGCTCCTGGCGCGCCTGCCGGCGGGGGTGGTCCCCTATTGCCATTCGGCCTTGCGGGTGGTGGTGGCCTCGCTGATTCCTCTTGTCCTGCTGGGGATCCTGACGGCGGCCAACGCACTTATCCGCTACCGGGCGCCCTGGTTTCTCCTGACCCAGCGGCTGCTGGGCCTCTGGGCATTGGGCGCTCTGCTGAAGCACCTGCTGCACGAAATTCTCGTGGGCGATCTGCTGCCGGTTCCGTCCGACTACGGCCAAACCCTCTACCGGCTTGCCCGGGTGGGCATTTTTTATGTGCTCCTGGGGCTGGCGGTGGTGTGGGGCGCGGCGGCTTTTGACCTGCCGGCGGACGTGCTGGCCCTGACCCAATTCGCCATCGCGCTGTCCATCGTTGTCGTGGGGTTTCTGCTGCTGCTGAACAAAAAGGCGATTCTCTCCCTGGTGCCCGATCTGCCGTATCCGATCTTCCAGGGGTTTCGCAAACTGCTGGGGCGCCTCTATCACCCCCTGGTTTTTTTGACCTTTTTCGCCGGCCTGCTGTGGTGCTTGGGCTACCGGCAGTTCGCGCATTTCGCGGTGGTGCGCACCTGGGGGCTGATGGGGGTCTTTATCCTGGTCATGCTGGCCTATCACCTGCTGCGCCAGCGGATTCAGCAGCAGGCCGCCCGCAAGGACCTGGGCCAGGAAGAGGCCGCGGTGTTTTTCCGGGCCTTGCAGTCCCTGCTGCTTTACGGGATCGTGGTCATCATGGTGGTGGCGGCCTCGGCCGTCATCGGGGCCCTCAGCCCGCTGCGGACCCTCATGTCGATTCCGCTGCCGTTGACCCAAAACACCACCATCTCGTTGTGGGTGCTTCTCAAGGCCGGCGTCCTGCTGGCGTCCTTCTTCTTTCTGGCGCGCCTGCTGGAGGCCTACCTGGACTACCGCATCTACCCCGCCATGGGGATCGACCCGGGGCTGGCCTACGCCCTCAACACCTTCTTCAAGTACATGATCATCGCCCTGGGGGTATTGATCTCGCTGCACATCGTGGGGCTCGACCTGCGGGTGCTGATGGTGTTCGCCGGCGCCATCGGCGTGGGCATCGGCTTCGGCCTGCAGAGCATGGCCGCCAACCTGATCAGCGGCTTCACCCTGATTTTCGGCGGCACGGTGCGGCGCGGGGACTGGATCCAGGTGGGGGATACGGTCGGGGTGGTGACCGACATCTTTTTGCGTGCCACGCGCGTCAAAACCCGGGACAACGTGGAGTACCTGATTCCCAATTCCGACTTTGTCTCCAGCACCATCGTGAACTTCACCCTCTCCTCGGCGATGATCCGGATTGCGATTCCCGTGGGGGTCTCCTATAACGCCGACCCCCACAGGGTCCGGGATATCCTGCTGCACTGCGCCCGCAACGAACCCCTGGCGACCCAATTCAAGTCTCCCCTGGTGCGGTTCACCTCTTACGGAGAGAGTTCCATCGATTTCGAGCTGCTGGTCTGGATCGATGCCCGCAAGGTGGCCCGGCGGCGGATCCGCAGCCGCCTCTATTTCGCCATATTTGCAGCCCTCAAGGAGGCCGGGATCGAAATTCCCTTTCCCCAGCGGGACCTGCACCTGCGCTCCGGATTCGGCGGCCCGGGGCAAGCCCCGCCGGCGGTTGCGGCTGCCCCCGGTCAGCCGCGGGGCGCAGATCCCCTGCCGGAGACCTGAGCCGGCCGTTTGACGGGTTCCCGGTTCAGCCCCCGCGCCGCTCGGGATGGGGGTTTTGCCGTTCCGGCAGGGGGCATTTGCGGCCGTCGGCATCCACCCGCACGAAGGTGACCCGGGTGGCGAAGACTTCCCTGGCTGCCTCCGCGCCCGGGGCGTCGGCGAAGACCTCCACCCGGAAGCGCACCGAGGAGCGCCCCTGGTCCAGGCGGGTGACCCAGAAGCGCAGGATCGAGCCGCTGATCACCTTCTCGCGGAACTGTATCTCGTCCATGCCTGCGGTCACCATGGTGCATCCCCGATATTGGAGGGAGGCGGCGATCCAGGCGAACTCGTCGACCCACTTGAGCATCACCCCGCCGAAGAGGTAGCCGTGGTGGTTGAGGTGCTCCGGCCTGACGACGGTATAGCTTTCCATGACGGTCTCTCTGGGAAACGCTTGTTGCGATGCGGCGCAACTCGGCCATAGGCTTTTTGCGGCAGACACACGACTGGCCGGCTTTGTCCTGGCCAAGCGCCGCCGGCGGCCTGAAGTACGCACTACAGGAGGCTGGGGCTGCATGGCAAGCACTTTCCAGCCGGTGGCCCGGGGTGCCCTCCGCCGGCGGCCCACCCTTGACGCTGCCTCACCGAGCGACTATCGTTGGTCGTGCTGCCGCAGTTGACCGCTATGTCCCACTGGTGAAAGGATTCCCCCGATGCCGACTTTCTCCTCTTTGCCCCATTTCCCGTCGACCTGCATGCGGCCTTCCAAGTCTGCTGCCCTGCGCTGGGCGCCCCTGCTCCTCCTTGGGCTCCTGCTGCTGGCCTGCGGGGGCCGTTCGGGGACCTTAAACGGTGCCGCCGTCCCCGGCCATTACGACTTCGAGGGGGGGCCAGCGCCCGCCTGGCAACCCGACAAGCGCCTTTCAATCGGCGCCAACCACGTCCTGGGGGTCTTCAACAACCGCAACCCGCGCCACCCGCCCGGGACGCGCTTGACCCTCCACGGACTTGCGGCGGGGGCGCCGCTGACTCTGACCTTCGACCTCTTCCTGATCGGCACCTGGGACAGCGGCGGGGAACTGGCCGACCGCTGGGAGCTTCGCGCCGGCGATGGGCCGCCGCTGCTCACCCTGACCGCTTTCCCGAACGCTTTCAGCGACCCGGATGAAACCCTGCCGGTGGGCAACAGCGGATGGGTCACCCTCTATGGGCAGCCGCGGGCTTACTGGGTGGTGCGGCAGTCGGTGATCATTCCACCGGATCGCTTTGCGGACGGCAGCTTGGTGCTGACCTTCAGCGCCGCCGTGACCGGCCGCAGAACCGAGTTTTGGGCTCTGGACGCGGTGGAGATCACCCCGGCCGGCGACCGCTGACTCCGGGTCGCGGCCGCCCCCTGCCAGCCGAGTGGTCGCCAGCCCAGCCATCGATTGGAATGACGCAGTGAACTCCAGAGACAAATCCCCTGCCGTCCCCTTGCGGTCCTTCGCCCGACCCGGTGAAGCCGTCGTAGCGGCTGCCGATCTCCACCCCCGGGAGCGGGCCCTGATCATCGGGGCCGCGTTGCTGGCGCTTTTTCTGGGCGCCCTGGACGCTTTGGTGATGTCCGCCGCCATGCCCACCATCGTCGCCGACCTCGGCGGGCTGCAGCTCTACAGCTGGGTCTACTCGGCCTATTTTCTGGCGCGTGCGGTTTCGCTGCCGATTTTCGGCAAGCTGGCCGATCTCTACAACACCAAGCGGTTGTTCCTCTTTTCGATCGGCCTGTTTCTGCTGGCCTCGGTGGCCGCCGGCGCCGCCCCCGACATGAAGGTGCTGGTGGCGGCCCGGGTCTTTCAGGGCATCGGCGCCGGCGGCAACTTCGCCCTGGTCTACATCGTCCTGGCCGATATCGCCAGCCCCGCCAATCGCGGCCGAACCCAGTCCCTGGCCAGCTCCATCTGGGGGATCGCCAGCGTCCTGGGGCCGACCCTGGGCGGTTTTATCGTCACTTATTTTTCCTGGCGCTGGATTTTTTTCATCAACGTGCCGTTGGGGTTGCTGTCGCTGGTGGGAATCGGCGCCTGCCTGCGCGAGCTGCGCGCCAAGCGTCGGCAGGTGGAACTGGACTTCGCCGGGGTGGCCACCCTGACCACCACCATCCTGGCGCTGCTGAGCGCCTTTCTGCTGGGCGGCCGCACCTACCCCTGGGCCTCGGCGCCCATCGCCGGCCTGCTGTTCCTGACCGTGTTGTCGGGGGTGGGGTTTTACTTCGTCGAAAAACGGGCCCGGGACCCGATTCTGTCCATCCGGTTTTTTGCCATCCGTGGTTTCAGCGTCGGCAACGGCGCGGTTTTTTTGAGCAGCTTCGCTATTTTTTCGCTTTTCGCCTATGCCCCCCTGTTTATCCAGGGTGCCCTGGGCCAAAGCCCGATGCAGGTCGGGGCGGCCATGCTGTCCCTCAGTCTGGGGTGGTCGGCGGGGTCGCTGCTGCTGGGGCAGATCGTTCACCGCCTGGGCCACAAGGCCGCCGCCGTCCTGGGTGCGGTGTTGCTCGCGGCGGGCTGCGGCCTGACCCTGGGCTTTGACGCCGGCACCGGCATGACCGCCTGCTTCTGGGTGTTTCTGCTGGTGGGCCTCGGGATGGGGTTTGTCACCCTGGCGACCCTCCTGGTGGTGCAGGACAGCGTGCGACTGGCGGACCTCGGCGTGGCCACGGCCTCCAACCAGTTTGCGCGCACCCTCGGGGGGACTGTGGGGGTGGGGATATGCGGCAGTTTCGTGGCCGCCAAGATGTCCGCCGCGGCGGCGGGATGGGACGCCGGCGCGGCCCGGCTTTCGGCCGCGGTCCGCGAGAGCCTCGGCGATCACAGCGAAAGCCTCCTGCGACCGGAAATTCAGGCGCTGCTGCCGCCCGAGATGCGGCAGCGCCTGGTGCAGGCGGTGGTCGACGGGGTGGGCTGGGTGTTCGTCACGGTGCTGGTCGCCGCGCTGCTCTGCCTGGCGCTGTGCCTGCTGCTGCCGGGGCGGCAGCAGGCCTAGCGCGGGGGGGTGCGGGACGCCGGGGAATTTTCGGTCTGCTGCGGATTGACCGCCGCATGGCTCCGGGGTATAAGGAAATCATGCCCACCATCGACTACACCTGTCCGCACTGCGGCCGCAGCTTTCAGCGGGTGGTCCTCAGGGGCGAGGAGGACCGGCCGGCGACCTGTCCGCACTGCAAGGCCCGCGACGTCAAGCCGGCCAAGGGCGCCGAAAGCCTCTTTGACGGGATTGCCGGCTTCAGCTCGCTGGCCAAGGATACCAGTTGAGCCCGCTGAACCGGCGGCAGGTGCCGCCGCCCGCCGCCGGCCACCCATCGAGGGGCCGGTGCTCAAAACCTCAGCGATAGACAGCTCAGCCCGCCGTCGAGCTTTTGAAACTCCGAAACCGCCAGCGCCACGGTGGGGTAGCCGGCCGCCGCGATGGCCGCCCGGGTCTTTGGAAACCCGTCGGGCACCAGGACCCGGCCGTTGACCCAGAGACAGTTGGCGGCGTAGCGCTCATCGTCGGCAACCGGCAGCAGGTCGAAACGCCGGAACTGCGGTTCGCTCAAGAATTCGCCGCTGGCCGCCAAAAGGTTCCTCCCCAGGTAGGAGACCCCCGTTTTCAGATGCAGCACGTCCCTTAGCGGTACCATGCTGCCCGTCATGCCGTGGCGCCCCAAGATCGCGATCAGCTGGTGCGCCCCTTCCCGATTGGTTCTTCCCGAAAGGCCGATATAGGCATGCCTGCCCACCAGCATGACGTCGCCGCCATCCAGGGTCCCTGGCGCCTGGATGCGCTCCAGCGCGGGATAGAACCGGCCGACGGCCGCTTCCATCGCCTTGGTTTCCCCGCGGCGCGACGGGGCCCCGGGGCGGGTGATGACGGCGCAGCGCGGGGTGAGCAGGGCGGTGTCCTCCACGAAGGACGCGTCCGGGAAATTTTCGTCGGCCGGCAGCACCGTGACCGTCAGGCCGCAGTCCTCCAACGCCTGGACGTACTGGCGGTGCTGGCGCAGCGCGGTGGGGTAATCCGGCGCGCCCAGATCGGTGCTGGTCAAACCGTGGATCATGCTGGCGGACGGGGTGCGAACGATGGCTCGGCTGAACATGGCGGCTCCTGGCAGGAAATGGGTTGGCCTATGGCGTGGGGCTTGCCGGCGGCTGTGGCGCCCCCCAGCCCAGCGGAAATCGGGCCTGGGGGTATAGGCCCAGAACACGCTCGGGAAAGTCGGTGAAGATGCCGTCCACCCCCAGCTGCGCCATTTTGCGGATGTCCTCCGGGTGGTCCACCGTGAACACAAACACCTGCAGGCCGCGGGCGTGGGCGTCCGCCACGAAGCGCCGGTCGATGAACTCCAGTGAGAGGTGGACCGAGTAGGCCCCCAGGGCGGCGGCAAAGGCCGCGTCGTCCACCGGCAGGCCGACGATCAGCGCCCCGATCCTGATGGTGGGGTCCAGCCGGCGGACCTCGGCCAGTTGGCGGTGGTCGAAGGAGGATACCAGGATCAACTCATCCGGCCAGCCTCGGCGGCGCAGCTCGCCGAGCAGCCCGACCACCGGCCGGGCGGTGGCCGGGCCCTTGATTTCGATGTTGACCCCCGCCCGGCGGTCGACGGTCTCGAAAACCTCCTCCAGGGTCGGGATGCGTTCGCCGCGGCCGGCGTCCAGGGTGTGCAGGTAATCGAAGCGCTGCTCCAGCAGGTAGCCGGTCCCGTTGGTGGTCCGCTCCAGGCGGTCGTCATGGAAGACCACGAGGCGGTGGTCCACATGGTAGACGTCGATTTCCAGGCACGGCGCCCCCAGCTCCAGGGCCTTGCGGACGGAGGCCAGGGTGTTTTCCGGCGCGTGGCCGCATGCCCCGCGATGTCCGATGCACAGCAGCGCTTTGGGG
>JAJDNY010000013.1 GCA_022340425.1 Desulfobacteraceae bacterium
CCGGTGCAGCCCCGGCCTCCTCAAACAAACCGTCCCTGGGCTCCCAGGTGATCGTGGCCGTGCTGTGCCGGCTGGTGCTCAACACCGCCCGCCGCTTTCCCTATCCCTTCGCGCCGGCCCTCAGCCGGGGGATGGGGGTGCCCCTCACGGCCGTGACCTCGCTGATCGCCGCCACCCAGGCCACCGCGCTGCTGGGGACCGTCAGCGGCCCGTTGACCGATCGCCTGGGCTGCCGCAGCGTCATGCTGGCCGGTCTGGCGATGCTGGTGGTGGGGATGCTGGCGGCGGGGTTCTGGCCGACCTACGGGATGGTCGTCGCCGCACTGCTGCTGGCGGCTCTCGGCAAGACCGTTTTCGACCCCGCCATTCAGGCCTTCATCGGTGCGCGGGTGCCCTTTGAGCGCCGCGGGACGGTGATCGGGCTGCTGGAATTCAGCTGGTCCGGCTGCACCCTGCTGGGCATTCCGGCCATCGGGCTGCTGATGGCGCATTATGGCTGGCGCTCCCCTTTTTTCGTCCTGGGCGGCCTTGGGCTGGCCGGGTTGGCGGCCCTGGGTCTGATCCTGCCCCGGGACGGGCGGCGGCCCCCGGCCGACGGCGGCCCCTGGCGCTTCTGGCAGCAGCTCATCCGCCAGCCCCAGGCCCTGGGGACCCTGGGCTACGCCTTCTGGGTCAGCCTGGCCAACGACAACCTGTTCGTGATTTTCGGCGCCTGGTTCGAGGAGGCCTTTCACCTCAGTCTGGCCGCATTAGGCTTCGGCACGGTGGCCATCGGCGCGGCCGAGCTGGGCGGCGAGGCCCTGACCGCTTTACTGGGGGACCGGCTGGGGCTGAAACGCTCGGTGCTGGCGGGACTCTGTCTGTCCACCGCCTGCTATGCCCTCCTGCCCCTCGTCGGCCTGAGCCTGTGGCCGGCCTTGGCCGGGCTTTTCGTTCTTTTTTTGAGCTTGGAATTCACCATCGTCGCCTCCCTGTCGCTGTCCACCGAGCTGGTGCCCGGTTTGCGGGCCACCATGATGGCCGGCTTTTTCGCGGCGGCCGGCATCGGCCGCGTTGCGGGGGCGCTGCTGGGCGGGCCGGTGTGGCTCTGGGGCGGGATCAGGGCCACGGGGATGGTCTCGACCGGGGCCAACCTGGCGGCCCTGGCGTGTCTCCTCTGGGGGTTGAAAGGCTGGCGTCACCGCTAGCAAAAAATCGGCGCGCGCCGCGGCCACGGGCCGTCATTTGACGTTGCCCGCGGTGTTTAGGGCGTGTTGCCAAATTGCGAACGAAGACTATGTTATCGGGTACGAAGCCTAAAAAAACAACAGCCCAAGACAGAAGATCCTTTGCAGCATGAAGAACCTTGAAAACAATACACAGATCGAAGAGATCCGCCGCCGCGTGCTCAAATGGGTGCGCGAGGGGCGCGAGCCGGCCATGGCCAGCTGGGAGGGGGCCCTGGAGTCCACCCTGGCCACCATGAGTGCCTACCTGATGGCGGGCAGGGTGGTGACGGTCGAGAACCTCTCCGAAGCCGACGCCAACCTCTTTCAAGCCCTGCACCTGACGCTTGACCTCTCGCCTTTCGTGGCGGCCGTTTTCCTGCCTCCGGCGGTCACCCGCAGTTTTGGCAGCGGGGAGATTCCCGAACGGCTGCAGCGGGTGGCGCCGGGGGCTCCTTCGGCCATGGCGCTGCTCTCGCGGGTGGATGATTTCAGCCGCATTGTGGCCGCCGAACTCTCCGCGGAGGCTCACAAACCGGGGATCGACATCTTCGAAGGCGGCCGGCTGCTGGGCAGCTTCGACTACCGCACGCCCGAGGAGTGCATCCGCGGGCTCTCACGGGTGGTTTGGGTCCACCTCAAGCCGCGGGAAACCTGGCGCGGCGAGCAGATCGTGCGCTACACCGAAGGCTGGTTCCGGCGCAGCGCGGCCAACCGCATCGTCGACCTGCCAGTCAACCCCCAGTACTCCTACATCCATCATCCGGAGCTGCTGCAGATGACCCTGGTGCAGGCGATTTTCCGGCTGGTGCGGGCGGCCCTTTTCGCCCTCTTGGACGATCCCGAGGGGGTGATCCGCTCGGCCAGCCGCGAGGCCCAGCCGGTCACCCGCGAGGCCCTGGCCCGCCGCCAGCCCGAGGCGCTGGCCGCCCTGCGCGAATTTTTCGTCAGCCAGCTGGTGTTTCTGCTCAAGCTCCTCAGCGGGTACCGGGTGGCCGATTTACAGGCGCTCTCCGAACGCGAGAAGGAAGACTTTTACACGGCCTTCGACGAAACCGTGGAGGGTATTCTGAAGACCTTCGTGAGCCGCATCGATGGCTGAAAAGGCCGCCCAGGCCCCGCGCTGACCCCATGCAACCCGACACCATCCGCATACGAGGCGCCCGCCAGCACAACCTCAAGGGCTTCGATCTCGATATCCCCCTCAACCGGATCATCGCGGTGACCGGTGTCAGCGGATCGGGCAAATCCTCCCTGGCCTTCGACACCCTCTACGCTGAAGGCCAACGGCGCTACGTGGAGACCTTTTCGCCTTACGCGCGGCAGTTCATGGACCGCATGGACCGCCCGCGGGTGGAGAGGATCGAACGGATCCCGCCGGCGATCGCCATCGACCGCAAGGACCCCGTCCGCACCTCGCGCTCGACGGTCGGGACGATGACCGAGGTCACCGATTTCGTCAAACTGCTCTATGCCCGCGCCGCCGTGCTGCACTGTCGGGAGTGCGGCCGACCGGTCACCCCCGCCACCCCGGCCGCGGTTTGGGAGTTCTGCCGCGGCATTCCCCTGGGTCTGGCGGTGATCATCACCTTTGGGCTGCCCGCCGGCGAGGCGGCGGCCGCCGCAAGCTGGCGCCGGCTGGGGTTTGACCGCTGGTTCGACGGGGCCCTGGTCCGTCCCCTGGCGGATCTCCCGCCGGATTTCCAGGGTCCCGTCCACGTGCTGGTGGATCGTTTCAAATGGCGCGGGCAGGAGCGCCAGCGGATCATCGAGTCCGCAGAACAGGCCTTTCGCTTCGGCGGCGGTCGGCTGGACCTCTGGGCGCCCCCCGACCACCACGCGGCCTTCAGCAGCGCCCTGGCGTGCCCCGACTGCGGCATAGACTACAGCCCGCCGCCGCCCGGCCTTTTCTCGTTCAACAGCCCCGTGGGCGCCTGCCCCACATGCCGCGGGTTTGGCCGGGTGATCGACATCGACCCGGACCTGATCGTGCCCGACGCGTCCCTTTCCATCGCCCAGGGCGCCGTCAAGCCCTGGGGCGGGCGCGACGCGCATCGCGACGAATACGACGATCTGGTGGCCTTTTGCCGGGAGGAGGGGATCCCCACCGGGATTCCTTTCCAGCGCCTCTCCAACGATCAGCGGACGGCCATCTTCGACGGCCGCCCCGGCGGGTTCTACGGCCTGCGGGGGTTTTTCAAGTGGCTGGAGGGCAAGACCTACAAGATGCACGTGCGGGTCTTTCTCTCGCGCTACCGCAGCTACAACCTCTGCCCGGTGTGCCGGGGCAGTCGCTTCCAGGCCGAGGCCCTGCACTACCGCCTGGGCGGGGTGACCATTGCGGAGCTCTATGCCCTCAACGTTCGCGACGCCCTGGGGTTTTTCGAAAAACTAACCGCCGATTCCCGGCAGCCGCTGGATGAGGCCGCGGCCATGGTCTCAGATGAGGTCCTCAGGCGGCTGCGGTATCTGCGCGACGTTGGGTTGGACTACCTGACGCTGGAGCGCCAGTCGCGGACCTTGTCGGGGGGCGAGGTGCAGCGGGTGGCGCTGGCCTCCTCTTTGGGCGCCTCGCTGGTGCACACCCTCTACGTTCTGGACGAGCCCTCCATCGGGCTGCACCCCCGCGACAGCCGCCGGCTGGTCACCATCCTGGAGCACCTGCGGGACCAGTCCAACACGGTGGTGGTGGTCGAGCACGACCCCGAGATCATCGCCCGCGCCGACTATCTTTTGGACATCGGCCCGCACGCCGGCGATCGGGGCGGCGCGGTGGTCTACTTCGGTCCCACCGGCGGGGTGCACGACTCCCTCACCGGGGAGTATCTCACCGGGGAGCGCGCAATCCCCCTGCCGGCCCGACGCCGCCGGCCGAGGCTGGACCGCTGGCTGACGGTGGTCGGCGCCGCCGCCAACAACCTCCAGGACCTGGACGTGGCCATTCCCCTGGGGCTGCTGGTGTGTCTGACCGGGGTCTCCGGTTCGGGCAAATCGACCCTGGCCGAGGAAATCCTCTTCAAGGGGATCAAATGGGCGCGCAATGATTCCCAGGGGCGCCCCGGCCGCCACCGGGGGATCCGCGGCGCGGAGGGGCTCGCCGATGTGGTCCTGGTGGATCAGCGCGCCATCGGCCGCACCCCGCGGGCCAACGCCCTGACCTACACCAAGGCCATGGACCCCATCCGGCGGCTGTTCTCCGAAGCCCCCCAGGCGCGTCTGGCTGGCTACGGCCCGGGGCACTTCTCCTTCAACGCGGGCCCCGGGCGCTGCGAGACCTGCCGCGGCGAGGGCTTCGAGCGGGTGGAGATGCAGTTTCTCTCGGATGTCACCATCACCTGCCCGGATTGCGGCGGCAAACGCTTCAAACCCGAGATCCTCGCTGTCCGCTACCGCGACCGCAACATCGACGAGATCCTCAACATGACCGTGGACGCGGCCCTGGGGTTTTTCGGCGAACAGGCGTCGGTTGTCAAAGCTTTGAGCCCCCTGGCGGAGGTCGGGCTGGGCTATCTGCGGCTGGGCCAGCCGCTCAACACCCTCTCGGGTGGGGAGGCCCAGCGGCTCAAGCTGGCGCGCCACCTGGACGCCGGCCGCGGCCGCGAAACCCTCTTCATCTTCGATGAGCCCACCACGGGCCTGCATTTCGACGATATCGGGCGGCTGCTGCAGGCCCTCCAGCGGTTGGTGGGCGAGGGGCACTCGGTGCTGGTGGTGGAGCACAACCTGGACGTGGTCAAGAGCGCCGACTGGGTCATCGATCTCGGCCCCGAGGGCGGGGATGCGGGCGGGCGCGTGGTGGTCGCCGGTGCGCCCGAAATCGTGGCCGGTCATCCCGGGTCGCACACCGGAGAGTTCTTGCGGGGTTATCTGGCGGGGGCCGCCGTCGCCCGGGCCCCCGCCGCCGAGCTGCCGATGGTGGCCGAGGCGCCGGCGGCTTACGGGGCGGCGGCCGTCCGGGACGTGATCCGGGTGCACGGGGCGCGCGAACACAACCTCAAAAACATTCAGGTGGACATCCCCCACCACCAGCTGGTGGTCCTGACCGGGGTTTCGGGCTCGGGCAAATCCACCCTGGCCTTCGATATTCTCTACGCCGAAGGCCAGCGGCGCTACCTGGAGAGTTTAGCGCCCTATGTGCGCCAGTACATGAAGATCCTGGAGCGCCCGGATGTGGACCTGATCAGCGGCCTGCCGCCCACGGTGGCCATCGAACAGCGCGTCAGCCACGCCGGCCGGCGCTCCACGGTGGCCACCCTGACGGAGATCTACCACTTCCTGCGCCTGCTGTTCAGCAAGCTGGGCGAGCGCCACTGCCCGGGCTGCGGCCGGCGGCTGATCGCCCAGAGCCGCGAGCGCCTCGCGGCCCGCGTTCGGCAGCGTCCCCGGAGCGCGGCAGCTCTCGTGCTGGCGCCCAAGGTGGCCGGCCGCAAGGGCTTTCACAGGGAGCTGCTGGCCGCCGCCTGCAAGCAGGGCTACGAGGCGGCCCGCATCGACGGGACCCTGACGGCGTTGACACCCGGCATGACCCTCAACCGTCACGGGCTGCACACCATCGAGCTGGTGGTCGGCCGGCTGCCGCACCCCGCGCCGGAGGACCTGATCTTCCGGGCCCTGGAGGAAGGCGGCGGTGCCGTGATCCTCCAGGGCGAGGACGGCCGAGAGGAAATTTTGAGCCTGGAGGGGGTCTGTCCGGCTTGCGGGATCGGATTGAATACGCTGGACCCGCGCCTTTTTTCCTTCAACAGCCCTCAGGGGCAGTGCCCGGCCTGCGAGGGGCTGGGGCAGGCCGCCGCCCACGGCCCCGCCGCCGGGGAATCCGCCGACCCCCGCGCTTGCCCGGCCTGCGGCGGCAGCCGGCTCAAGCCCGAAGCCCTGGCCGTCAAGATTCAGGGGCGCTCCATCTGGGACCTGGTGCGGCTGACGGCCGCCAACGCCGCCGCGGTCCTGGCGGGTTTGCGCTTCGACCCCCAGGCCGCCCCCATTTACGAGCCGATCCTGGCCGAGATCGGCACCCGCCTCGCCCTGCTGGTGCGTCTGGGTCTGGGCTATCTCTCCCTGGGGCGCAGCGGCGACACCCTCTCCGGCGGCGAAGCCCAGCGGGTGCGGCTGGCTGCCCAGCTGGGCTCCAACCTCACCGGGGTGTGCTACATTCTGGACGAGCCGACCATCGGGCTGCACCCCCGCGATAGCGCCATGCTGATCGCGGCCCTCAAGGAGCTGCGCGACCGGGGCAACTCGATTCTGGTGGTGGAGCATGACGAGGAGACCATTCGGGCGGCGGACACCCTGATCGACCTGGGGCCGGGGGCCGGCCGCCAGGGGGGCGCCATCGTGGCCTTCGGGCCTCCGGCGGCGGTGGCGGCGGTGCCGGAGTCGGCCACCGGCGCCCAGCTGCGGCAGCCCCGGCGCCCGCTCACCTCCCGCCGGCGGCCGGTCCGGGGCGTCGCCGCCATCGGCATCCGTGGCGCCTCGGCACACAACCTGCAAGCGGTGGACGTGGAAATCCCCCTGGGGACGCTGGTGTGCGTGACCGGGGTTTCGGGCTCGGGCAAGTCCAGCCTGCTCAAGGAGACGCTCTACGAGGGGCTGCGCCGGCTGTTCAACCGGGGGAAACTGCCCGGCCACTGCCGCGAGATTCTCGGCTGGCAAGCGGTCACCCGCGTGCTGGAGGTCGATCACAGCCCCATCGGCCGCACCCCCCGGTCGGTGCCGGCCTCCTACGTGGGGTTTCTCAACCAGATCCGCGATCTGCTGGCTGCCACGCCTCTTTCCCGCGCGCGGGGCTATCGGCCGGGGCGCTTCTCGTTCAACCGCGCCGAGGGCCGCTGCCCGGCCTGCAAGGGCCACGGCAGCCTCAAGACCTCCATGAGCTTTCTGCCGGACGTCACTGTGCACTGCGAGGTCTGCGGCGGCCGGCGGTTCACCCCCGAGACCCTGGAGGTGCGCTACAAGGGGCGCAACATGGCCGAGATCCTGGAGATGACCTTCGCCGAGGCGGCCGATTTTTTCGCCCCCCTGCCCAAAATCCGCAAGGCATTGCGGTTGGTGGACGATATCGGGTTGGGCTATCTGCGTCTGGGGCAGCCCAGCCCGACCCTCTCGGGGGGCGAAGCCCAGCGCATCAAGCTGGCCGAACAGCTCGCCCGGCCGGGAAACGGCCACACCCTTTACGTTCTCGATGAGCCCACCACCGGTCTGCAGCAGGCGGACGTCCTCAAGCTGACCGGGGTGCTGCAGGCCCTGGTGGACGCCGGCAACACGGTGGCGCTGATTGAGCACAACCTGGAAATCGTCAAGGCGGCCGACTGGATCGTCGATCTCGGACCCGAGGGCGGAGCGGGCGGGGGCCGGGTGGTGGCTGCCGGGTCGCCCGAGGAGATCCTGGCAGCGGCATCGGTTTCCCACACAGCCCGCTGCCTGGCGCGCGACCTGGCGCCGGGCGCCGTCTAGCATGGGGCCTGTTGGCATGTCCTGGGAGGATTTCTACAGCCAAAACGCTGTCCTGCTGGCGGCGCGCTACGAACGGTTGGACCCCGAGCGCCTGCACCGGGGGTGGCGGGAATTTCTGCCGGCAAGCGGCGCCGCGGTGCTGGACGTGGGGGCCGGCTCGGGCCGCGATGCGGCCTGGCTGGCGGGCCTGGGCCATGCGGTGGTGGCCGTGGAGCCGTGCGCGGTCCTGCGGCAGGCGGCCGGCAGGCGCCACCGGCTGCCGAACATCCGCTGGGTCGACGACCGTCTGCCGGAGTTGAGAACGGTGTGCGCCGGCGGCCAAAAATTCGACCTGATCCTGGTCAACGCGGTCTGGATGCACGTGGCGCCCGATGACCGCGAAACGGCCCTCGAGACCCTGAAGAACCTCCTGGCCCCTGGTGCGCCGCTGGTGGTCAGCCTGCGCCACGGGCCGGTGGAAGCCGACCGGCCGATGCACCCCTGCCCGGCGGAAGCGTTCCTGGGCCTGGCCCGCCGCCACGGGCTGATGGTCTGCAAGCGCCTGGCGACCCCCGACCGCCTGGGCCGCCGGGAAATCGCCTGGAAGCTCAGCGTGCTGCGCCGCCCGCGCGTGTGACCTATTGCCCGCCACGCGGCTGGGCGTCGTTTTGGAAAAGGACCCATGGAAAAGAAACATCCCTACGGTGCGACTCTCAAAGATCAGCTCAAAGCCGGCGCCCGCGACCGGATCTACCGCTTCGTCCTGGCCGACGGGCAGGTGCGGGGGGCGATCCTGCATGGCACCCGGATGATCAGTGAAATGCGGGCCAATCACGGCCTGGGGATTCTGGAGACCCTGGTGCTGGGCCATGCCTACCTGGGTGTGGGGCTGATGTCCGGCAACTGCAAGGGCGGCGACCGCATCCGCCTGCAGATCGACTGCTCCGGCCCCATTCGGGGCCTGGTGGTGGAGGCCAATGCCTTCGGCGAGGTCCGCGGCTATCTCAAAACCGGCGTCATCCCCGTCCACAAGCCCCTGGAGAGCTTCAACCTGTCGCCTTTCTTCGGCGCCGGCATCCTTTCGCTGACCCGCTATCCGGAGGGCTCCAAGCGGCCCTTCACCGGCCAGGTGGCGCTGCTGCACGGCTCCATCGCCAAGGACCTGGCCCATTACCACCTGACCTCGGAGCAGATCCCGACGGCCTTCAGCCTCAGCATCCAGTTCGATCGCCAGGGGGAGGTCGCGGGTGCCGGCGGCCTATGGCTGCAGGCGCTGCCCGGTGCCGATGAGGACGCCATGGGGCGCCTGGAACAGCGGGTGCCGGCGTTGCCCTCGCTGGGGGCGGCGTTTGGCGCCGGGAAAGATCCCAAAAGTCTGGTGGTCGAGGCTTTCGGTGCTTTCGGGCCGCGATTTATAGGGGACTACCGGGTGGAGTTCATGTGCCACTGCAGCCGTGAGAAGACCCGCGAGGTTCTCAGGCTGCTGCCGGTTGCCGAACTGGACGACATCCGCCGCAACGGGCCCTTTCCCCTGGAGATGCGCTGCCACTACTGCGGCAGCCGCTATCTTTTTCACCCGGCTGACATCGCGCAGCTCTGCCGACAACGCACGGCGGGAAACTGATGGATGGCCGCAGCGCCCCGCCGGCCGCAACCCAAAGGAGGACCGGATGAGTGCCAAAAAAATTCTGATGCTGGTGGGGGACTTTGTCGAGGACTACGAGGTCATGGTGCCGTTTCAGGCCCTGCAGATGATCGGGCACACCGTGAATGCGGTCTGTCCGGAGAAAAAGGCGGGGCAGACGGTGCGCACGGCGGTGCACGATTTCGAAGGGGACCAGACTTACAGCGAGAAGCCGGGGCACAACTTCACCCTCAACGCCGACTTCGACGCGGTGCGCGCCGAGGATTACGACGCCCTGGTGATTCCGGGCGGGCGAGCGCCGGAATACATCCGCCTGGATCAAAGAGTACTTCAGATGGTGCGGCATTTCGCGGACAGCGGCAAACCCATCGCCGCGATCTGCCACGGGGCCCAGCTGCTGGCGGCTGCCGGGGTCCTGGAAAACCGCGCCTGCGCCGCCTACCCGGCGGTGGGGCCGGATGTCAGCCGGGCCGGCGGGCGTTTTGTGGAGATCGCCGTGGACCAGGCGCATGTGGACGGCAACCTGGTCACGGCGCCGGCCTGGCCGGCACACCCGGTCTGGCTTGCCCGCTTCCTCGAGGTCCTGGGAACCCAGGTGACACCCTGACGGCTGGCTGCGGGGACTTCAGGCCGCCAGGATCAGCCCTAATGCCAGCAGCAGGCTGAACCCCAGGGCCAGGTTGGCGGTGGCCCCCAGGACGGGGTTGAGCGCCGCCCCGCGGGCCTCGGCGATGCGCCGGATGAGCTGCAGGGCGCGCGGGAAGGAGAGAAAACACAGCAGCCCCCAGAAGGGGGTCGCCCCCGCCAGCCAGCCGGCCGCCGGCGCGGCGTAGGCGGCCGAGACCAGCAGGGCATACTGCAGCCGCGCCCCGCGGGGCCCCAGCCGCACGGCCAGGGTGCGCTTGCCGCTGCGGGCGTCGGTGGCGATGTCCCGCAGGTTGTTGACCACCAGGATCGCGGTGATCAGCAGCCCCACCGGTATGGCGGCCCAGAAGACCCGGGCGTTCAGTGCCAGCGTCTGCACGTAGAAGGTGCCGGCCACGGCCACCAGCCCGAAGAAGAGGAAGACGAAAAAATCGGCTAGACCGTGGGAGGCCAGCGGGTAGGGGCCGCCGCTGTAGCTCAGGGCGGAGAGAATCGCCAGGACGCCGATCAGCAATACCGGCCAGCCGGCAACCGCGACCAGGTAGAGGCAGACCCCCCCGGCCAGAGCGAAGGTCGCCATCATGCCCCGTTTGACCGCTTCGGGGGCCAGCAGACCGCTCTGGGTTACCCGCAGCGGCCCCAGGCGGTCGGGGGTATCGATCCCCGCCCGGAAATCGAAATAGTCGTTTGCCAGGTTGACCCCCACCTGCAGCAGGAGCGCCCCCAGCAGGGCCGCAGCAGCCGGGCCCAAGCGGAACTGCCCGGCGGCGAAGGCCAGGGCGGCGCCCACCGCCACCGGTGCCACGGCGGCCGGCAGGGTGCGGGGCCGGGAGGCCAGCAGCCAAATCCGCAGTGTCGAGAGCGTCTTGGGGTCGCTGGGGGGCATGGCGATCGTCAGGGTTGGGGGTTTTCAGCTATGCGGCCGGAGCCCATGGCCTGGCCCGGCGGCGCGGTCCGATCACCGCTCGCGCCTACCTACCATAGGTTGCGGCGAAACTGCAACTTCGCCGCCCGCGCCCCGATGAAAACAGCTGATAACGGTTTTTTGGAGGGGTGTTTCATTCCAGCCGGGTGGCGCTGCATCCAGCGGGTGTCTCCGGAAACGATCCCGGATGAGGAGACGGGCATGGTCAATTTTCTCAAAGTCAGCGTCGTTCTGACAGCTCTGCTGGCGATTTGGCTGGGGGGCGTCTTTCTGTTCTTTCCGGGCTGGGTTTACGACAGCGTGGTTTTTGTCAACCGCTGGCGGGCCGGCCTGCGGCCGGCGACGGTGACGGTGGACGGGGTCGACTGGACCTACCTTGCCGGGGGGCAGGGCGAGCCGCTGGTGCTGCTGCACGGCTTTGGCGCCGACAAGGACCATTTCGGCGCCTTGCTGGGCGCCCTGAGCAGTCGCTACCGCCTGATCGTGCCGGATTTGCCGGGATTCGGGGAATCCAGCCGGGATGCTTCCCTGGCCTACGACATTCCCAGCCAGGCCGCCCGCTTCGGGAGGTTTGTCCAGGCCTTGGGACTCAGCAGCTTCCATCTGGCGGGGGCCTCCATGGGAGGCTATATCGCGGGTTACTATGCCTCTGGCCACCCGACTGAGGTCCGAAGCCTATTGTTGATGGCGCCGGCCGGGGTCCTGCCCCCTGTCCCGGGGAAGCTGCAGCGGATCTATGAACGCGAGGGACGCATCCTGCTGCTCTACCGCACCCTGTCGGACTTTGACGATTTGATGCGGGTCCTCTTTCACGACCCGCCCTGGCTGCCGACTCCGATCAAGCGCTACCTGGTTGGGCGGCACAGCCACGGCCACGATCTGTACCTCAAAATTCTGGCGGACATGGTAAACGGCGGGATGGGGCTGCTGGAAGGCCGTTTGGGCCTGATCGCCAGCCCGACCCTGGTGCTCTGGGGGCGGGAGGACCAGGTGCAGCCGGTGGCCAGCCAGGCGCGCTTCACCGCCGAAATCCCCCGCGGTCGTGGTGCGGTTATCGACAACTGCGGCCATGTGCTCTATCTTGAGAAACCGGTTCAGACCATTTCACTGTACCGAGACTTTTTAAATTCCCTCAACTGAGCCGCCGGCCGCGGAATGTCCCCGGGGCCGGTTGGGCTGGAGGATTCCGCGGATGGCATCGAACCCCAAGCGTCTGCTGCTGCTGCTGGTTCTTTTGATGGTGGGATTCCTGCCGTCGCTGGCCTTGGGGAGGGTGCTTCACCAT
>JAJDNY010000014.1 GCA_022340425.1 Desulfobacteraceae bacterium
GTCAACTTCAACGTGAACTGGAAATTTTAATACCGGTCCGCTGAACCATATCGCCAGCGCGACGCTGCCGGTGGTGGCCAAGAGCCCCTCGGGCAAAGACGGACTGAAAGATCTGGTGCTCTCCGATCTGATCGTTTTCAACCAGAACCTTTATTCTTTCGCCGGAAGCGACCACAGTGAGGACGTCAATTTCAGCATGATCTAACCAGTCGTGAGCTATTCTCTTCCCCTCCACGGATCAGCGGAACCTCGAAGATGATCGTTGTCCCCATCTGAACAAACGCTTCCCGCCCCGTCGAAACGGGCCTGTTATGGAAGAAATCCTCGATATCAGCCGCCTCGATTCGCGGCGCGAGCAGTTCAAACGGCGCTTGCTGGCGATCGTGGTGCCCATCGCCTGCGTAGCGCTGATGATCGGGTCAATCCTCGGGATCGCGCTTTACAGCTATGCCAACAACCGCAGGGACGCCCTGGCGCTTTCAGAGGATCTCCTGCAATCCTTGGACAGCCGGATCGCGACCGAAGTCCGGTCATTCCTCTCCCCGGCCGCCGAGATGGTCACCATCATCAGCAGCACAATCCAAGCCTCGCCACATTCGGAAAATCAGCGGCTGCTGGCCGAAAGCCTGGCCATCCAGATGCTGAAGAACATACCCCAGCTCGCGATTTTCAGCTTCGCCGACACCCAGGGCAACTACCTGATGTTGAAGAAAATGCCCGATCAATCGATTCACACCAAGACGATTGCAAGAGGGGAGGGCGGCATCAAGGTCGCCTGGATTCGACGGGACCCGGATGGTCGTGAAATCGGCAGGGAATACCCCTCCGATGATACCTATGACCCTCGCACCCGCCCCTGGTTCATCGGCGCCGCCAATACGGCGGGGGTCTATTGGACCGACGTGTATATTTTCTTTACCGATAAAAAACCGGGTATTACCGCTTCGAAAGCTTTCCGCGACGGCGAAGGCGAGTTGGTCGGTGTCGTTGGGGTGGACATCGAGTTGGAAAATTTGAGCGCATTTTTGAGCGATCTGCAGATCGGCCGCAACGGCCGCGCCATGATCATCGACGACAGCGGCGGTCTGGTGGCCTTCCCGGAAGTCAGTCGGATGATGAAACAAAAGGATGGAGAACTTGTCGCCGCACAGATGAACGAGCTGGGCGACCCGGTCCTCGACCGGGCTTTCAACCGCTTCCTGATCGAGAAAGAGGGGCGTCGTGAACTGATCGTTGATGGAAAGAACTATATCAACACGGTTTCGTCTCTTCAGTCCGCCATCGGCAAGAAATGGTCGGTTCTGATTACCGTACCGGCCGACGACTTTGTCGGCTTCGTATCCCGCAACAATCGCAAAGCGTTGCTCATGTCCATGGGGATCCTGGTCCTGGCGTCAGCTTTGGCCGGGCTGTTGATCTGGCAGGGGCTGCGGGCCGACCGCAACGCCCGCTTGCTGCTCGCACGGCGAAAAGAAATGGAAGTCCAGAGCCGGGCGTTTTCCGATCTGGCCGCCAAACCGGCCATCTTCGACCCGGCCGATGCAGCCGCGCTTGAGGATTTGACCCGCATTACAGCCGAAGCAACAGGCGTTCGCCGGGTCAGCGTCTGGCAGTGGCTGTCCGGCGGGCGGCAGCTTGTCTGCAACGACTGCTATGACCGCGAAAGCGGCGGTCACACGCGCGGAACCGTTCTGCTGCAGGAAGACTTGCCCCAACTGTTCGAGGCCCTGCTCACGGAAGAGACCTTGCCCGTCCAGGATGCGGCCCGAGATCCGCGGACGGCCGAACTTCACCGCATTTACCTCAATCCCTTCGGTTGCATCCGTCTTTTGGCCATCCCCATTGTCGACCAGGAGAAATTCCGTGGCGCGTTGTGGTTCGAACATAAGGGGTCGGCTCATGGATGGCGGTCGGAAGAAGTATCCTTCGCCCAGGCCGTCGCCGGTCTTCTGGCACTCAGGCTGAGTGCGGCTCAGAGTCAGACCGCGTGTGCACCTGCGGTCGGTACCGCGGGCCCGTTTCAAACAGTGGGGCCGGACGAGGCCTTTCAAGCGGCTGCAAGTCACAGCAAGCAATTGGCCATCGACGGCGGAAAACCGGTGGAGCAGGCCGAACCCGCCATGCGCCTGGCTACCATCGTGGACTTGCGCATGGAGGCCTTTCGCAGGGAAATGGCGCAGCGCGGTTCGGCTCCTGAGGCGATCGGCGCGGATGTATTGGAAGACGTCACCGTTCTGGTTCTGCAATTCACCGATCCGATCGCTCTGACCGAACGGATCGGGGCCGAGAAGGCGACGACTGCGGTGGATCGCCTGATCGAGCATTTGGAAGAGATCACCTCGGCCAGCGGTGTCGGGTACATGAAATTCATGAGCGATCAATTGGTCTGCGCCGCCGGCCTCCGCAAAGACGACGCTCGCGACCACCCGCGGGTGATTGCCGAACTTGCCCTGGACATTCAGAACACCTGTCTCGGCATCTTCGAAAATTCCAGTTCGATCCTCGATTTTCGGATCGGTATCGACACCGGTGTGGTTATCGGCAGCGCCGTGGGACGCGAGCACCAGACATACAACCTGTGGGGAGAGGCCGTCAGAACTGCCGGCATCATGGCCGAATCCGGGTCGATCGGTGAAATTCACGTCAGCGAAAGCACCTACCGGCGGCTGCAAACCGGATACCTCTTCAAAGTGCGCGGCCACTATTTTCTGCCGAATGTCGGTGAACTGACCACCTACATTCTGACGGGGCACCTATGACAGCCGCAGCCGAAACCCCCATGGTCAACGGCGGCGCCCGGCGGCCGAACACGCTCCGGAAGGCTCTGGCCGCCATCGGTCGATGGGCCATCTCTTTGCTACGACCGTTCATCGAGTTGAGCAGTCTGGCGACGGCCGTGCTCTGGCAAAGTTGTCGGCCCCTGAACTGGCGGCGAACCTTGGTGAAAGAATTCTTGCGCCAGTGTTACCTGATCGGTATCGGTTCGCTGTCGTTTATCCTGTTAAGTGGTCTGCTGATCGGACTGGCGATGGTGGTTCAGTTCCTCTACTGGTTGGGTTTGGCGGGTCAGAGGGATCTTGTCGGCCAGGTCATCGTCCTGATCCTGGTTCGCGAAATCGCCCCGCTGATGGTCGCCCTGATTCTTGTCGGGCGCAGCGGCTCGGTCAACATGGTCGAACTCGGGCACGTGCGCGCCACCGCACAGCTGCGCATGCTCGATGCCCAGGGGATAGACCCTTTTTTGTTTTTCATCTTACCCCGCGCGCTGGCGATGGCCGTCTCCATGTTTTCTCTGAACGTCGTCTTTATTCTGACGGCCTTAGCGACCGGCTACTTTGCGGGAAACCTCTTGAATCCATCCGACCGGACCCCGATTGAATTCCTGAACATGGTACTGGTGGAAATGGGCGGCCGGGAGTATGCGATTATCGCCCTTAAGCCGCTGATCACCGGACTGCTGGTCTCCCTGATCACCTGCACCACCGGGCTTTCCGCAGGCGAGCGGGCCGGGCAGGTGGCCGAGGTGCTGCCGGTCGGTTTTGTGAAATCCGTCCTGGCCGTTTTTCTGGTTTCGGGAGCGCTGACAGTACTTCTGTGAGAAAGTAGGGATCGATGGAAAGAATCGATTACCGCCGCGCGGTGTTGAATGTCACGCGCGTCACGCTTTTCACCGAGGGGGAGAGCGGTGAATACACCAATGCGCATTTCAGTCTTTACAGCGGCCAACTCGCCTTAGTCCACCTCCAGAATATGCGCCAGAGCGCTTCCCTGGCCGATGCGTTCTCGGGCCTCCTGCGCCCCGCCAAGGGGAGCGTTCTTTTTTTAGGTCGTGATTGGCAGCATGCCTCGGCCGATACGGCCAATGCGATGAGGGGGAAAATCGGCCGGGTTTTCTCCTCGAGCAACTGGTTGGATGGTCTCAGCCTGGCCGACAACATTCTGCTGTCCCAACGCCACCACACGCGAAGGCCAAAGGATGAGCTGCTTCAGGAAGCCGCCCATTTGGCCAAAGAGTTCAACCTCCCGGGGCTTCCCACCGGGTACCCGAATGAATACACACCTCATGACCGCCGGCGGGCTGCCTGCGTCCGTGCCTTCCTGGGCAGATCGTCGCTGCTGCTTCTGGAAGAACCGACCCTCGGTGTTTACCCACGGATCATGGCTTCCCTGGTCAACGCCGTGCGCCGGGTCCGCAACAGGGGAGGGGCCGTCTTTTGGATGACGCTCTCGGAGGAAATCTGGCGCGACGATTCGATACCGGCCGACCGCCTTTTCCGCCTTTCCGGCCGTGAACTGCTGGAGGTCAGCGAAAAGCATGAGTGACCGCAGACCATTTCGTTACACCAATGAAGCCGTTGGGGCGCTGGTTCTTTTGGCCTTGCTGATTTTCGCTGCCGCCGTAATGCAAACCGGGCGGCTGCGCAATTGGTTCGAGCCCGCAGCGCAGCTCAAGGTGATTCTGCCGGACAAGGGGTTGTTCGGGCTTTCCAGGGGTGCCAAAGTCGAAATACTCGGCACCCAGGCCGGCACCGTCAAACAGATCGTTGTTGTCCCGGGCCAGGAGATCCATGCAGTGGTCGAACTCAAAGAGAAGATGACCGGTTTCGTGCGGCGTGATTCCGGAGCCATCATCCGAAAAGAATTCGGCGTCGCCGGGGCCTCCTTGCTTGAAATCACCCGCGGCCAGGGAGAACCCCTCGATTGGGATTACGCCGTCATCAATGCCGTCGCCGAACGCGCGCCCACCGAATCGATGGGTGAGCTGCTGTCGGAGGTGCGCGCCAAGGTGCTGCCAACCATTGACGAGGCCCAGCGCCTGCTGGTCAGTCTGAACACCATCACCGGTATAATCGCCGCCGGAGAGGGGGCCATCGGCCGGCTTTTGAAAGAGGATCGCCTGGCCAGGGAAGTGGAGGCCCTTTTGTCCCAGGTGAACACGAATCTCGACAAATTGCCGCAGATATTGGCATCGTTGCAGACGACGGTCGGAAATCTTGCCACCCTGTCAACCGAAATTGCCGAGCAATCCGGCGAGATTCCAGAGATTACCCGTGATGCCGCGAACGTGTTGAAATCGCTGGAAATGGTGATGCAGGATCTCAGCCGCACCACGCCGCAGCTGCCGAAAATGATCGAAAGTGTCAGCGCCGCCACCATCGATGCGCCCGTTCTGCTGGGCCAAACCCAACTGGTGCTTTATGAACTCGAACTCCTTCTGCAGCAATTGCGCTCCAGTTGGCTGTTGGGCGGTGGGAGGCGCGCAACGCCCCGCAGTGGGCCCATACCCGCGCGTGAGGTGACACCATGACCGGTGCAATCCGGCATCGCAAAATCGGGTGGCTGCTCGGCGTGTTTACCCTGGTTTGCCTGTGCTTTTGGGCCGGCTGCGGGGGATCGCGACAGGTCAGACCGGAGATTGTGGAAGGCGATCGAGAGTTTGACCAGTCGAGTCGAATGGCCCGTTTCGCCTTCGATAACGGGCAAATTCCGCAGGCAATCGCGGGGTATCAAAGGGCCCTTGGGCGGGCTTACCTGGCAGATGATCTGAAGGCGATCGCGGATACCCTCTATAACCTGGCGGTTTGTCATTTGCGGCAAGGAAATTACGCGGAGTCGATGGTGCATGCGGAAAAGGCGCAATTCGAATGGACGGCCGCCGGCCATTCCGTTCCGGCGGACCTGCTATTGGTGCAGGCCGTGGCCCTCTACCACCTTGGATTCCCCGACCGGTCGCGGCAAATCAGTGCCGATATTCTATCGATTCGGCCAGCGGCCTCACCCGAGACGCTCTCCCGGACCCATTTCTTAAGGGGAATTCTAGCGGCCGACCAGGGTGATTCGGATCTGCTGCGGCTGGCGATAACCGCCCTGGGGGAACCGTCCTTGCCCGCTCTGCAGGCGGATCGTTTGGAATTGATCGGCCGCCTGGCCCTGCTCGACGGAAGATGGGACGATGCCGCGGCGGCGTTTGACCAGACCGCCCGCTTGCGGGCTGCCAACCGCAATTACCGCCTGATGGCGACGGCCCTGGCAAACGCGGGGCATGCCTGTGAACGTGCCAAACGGTTGGAGGACGCCGCCTATCGCTACCTCAGGGCCGCGCGCAGTGCCGCCCTGAGCGGCGACACGACGCGGGCCGACGTCTGGATCCAGGAGAGCATGCGCCTGGCCGAACAGTCCGGTGCGCTATCCCTTCTCCAAGCGGCGCGCCATCTAAAGCCCTTGGCCGTGGACGAGTCGCAACCGCAGTGATTCGATGGGTTCCGCTACGGCGGTGACAAAAAGAACGGCGGCGAGCTTGGCCGGGAATGTAAGAGGGGAGGCGCCCATGGCCGAAAACGACAAAAACTTTCAGAAAACAGTAGACGAACACGTCAAGCGGCTCTTCGAGCGGTACAAGAGCAATTCCAAGGTCTTCACCGCGACCCACGTCGGTCACATATCCCTGTCGATCATTTTCGTTTTTTCGATCCTCTTCCCCTTTCTTTACCTGCAGATCGATGCGCGTAAGACTCAATCCGAATTGGAACGGCTGTCCCAAGACATCACACAGCAGGATGCGCGGGCCGCTACCTACCACCAGGCCTTGACGGGTCTAAAAAAAATTTTTGAGGCGGTGGAAAACGCGCCCAAACCTTTGGAGGGTTACATTCAGGCCCTCGAAAGAGAGGCTGCCGGGGGTCCGCTGGCGCCCCTTCCGGAAGGCCTCGGCCCCGCGGCGGAGTCCTGTGGTTCCCCCGTCGACATGGACCCGTGGATGGTGTGCCGCATCCGGCAATACATGGCGGCGCGTGCCGCCCAATACCAGGAGATCCTGGCCGATGAGATTGCCGCCCCCCTCGAGAGACTCAACATCAAAGAGTTCGATCAATGGCAGGCGGACCTTCAAAACGGGATTAAAAAGAATACCGAACAGATCCGAAGCGAGATGGCGAAAAACCCTGGTTTTTGGCGCAATTTCAGTCAGAAATCCCCGATTTACCAGAACATGGTCGCAGGGGTTCAGCGCTTTTGGGTGGACCATCAGTTCGAGGAGATCGGGCGCCGGATGGAGCAGGCCGCTGAGGCGGGCCGGGTCAAGTTCGAGCAACTGAATGAGAAGAAAGCGCAGATCCAAAAAGGCAAAGAGGATCTCAACAACGCCCTGAAGAACATCAAGACGCGGTTCGGCAAAATCGGGTTGGAGATCGACGAGGCGATCCTGCTGGCACCGGTGGCGTTTGCCGTCCTTTTCCTGATCGCCGCCTTGAACCTTTGTCAAAACATGCAGCTGCGGCAATCCTTCCACCGGCTGGTCCAGGCCAATGACCCGCAGCAGGTGGCCATCAACGACGGCGAGATCGCTTTGGTCATGCCACTCTGGGTTGACCCGCTGGACCCGCCCGTCAAACGCCGGCTCAAGCTTGGGGTGCTGATGACACCCGCGATCGCCTCCCTCTTGGCCTTGGTGGTCATTTTCTACTGCTGGACGATTCCCGATGCGTTTCCGGCTTTGAACGGAATGGGCTACGTAAAATACGTTCTTTACTACATGCTGAGCGTCGGCTTTTTCTTTCTCGGTTTTCAACGCATTCGGGGCGCCGTCAGGCGCTATAACGCATCTCCAGCCGAAGAGTAAAACCGTGGTCGTACAGAAGACGGAAGCGCCCCGCTCGCTGACTGCCTGAACCGCTGGGCAGCGCCCGATATTGCCAAGGCTTTTTTAAACCTTAGTTTTACTTAGTTTGGTGAAATATAGGGCGGTGCGTTGGGGGTGTTCTTATCCCCACCGTGAGCCGGTTTTTGACCGCCACAACAAGACCGCAGTATCCCACCGTGCAGTCGATGTCGGTTTGTCGTCAAACGCTAAGCAATACGCCAACTGTGATTCCGAAGGAGGTAGCCCATGAGAATCCTATACACGTTGATGCTGGTAGCAATTCTTTCGACCACCGCCGCCGCCGCCGGCAAGGCGGTGTCCTACCAGGAGGACGGGAAATCCTACGAGGGGTATTTCATCACCCCCGGCGCCGGTGCCCCGTTGGTCCTGATGGTCCACGACTGGGACGGACTGACGGACTACGAGATCAAACGGGCCGGGATGCTGGCGGAGATGGGGTATGCGGTTTTTGCCGTCGATCTTTTCGGCGCCGGGGTCAGGCCAACGGAGGAGGCCGACAAACGCCGGCACACGGCCGAACTGTACGGGGACCGAGATAAGATGCGCAGCCTGCTGAACGCGGCCCTGGAGGCGGCCAAGGCCCAGGGCGCCGACAGCGGCAACGCGGTGGCGATGGGATACTGCTTCGGCGGCGCGGCCGTGCTGGAGCTGGCCCGCTCAGGGGCGGATTTGAAAGGGTTCGTCAGCTTCCATGGGGGGTTGACGACGCCGGAGGGCCAGGACTACGCCCAAACCAGGGGCAAGCTGTTGGTCCTGCACGGCACGGCGGACACCAGCGTCACCATGGATCATTTCGCCACCCTGGCGGCGGCGCTGGAGGAGAAGGGGGTCGCCCACGAAATGATCACCTACGGCGGTGCCCCCCATGCCTTTACCGTTTTCGGCACCGAACGCTACCGGGAGGACGCCGATAAAAAGTCGTGGCGGCGGTTTGGCGAATTTCTCTCCGAAACCCTGAAATAGCGGTGGGGCGGGTTGGGGTGACCAGACGCCTGGCCAAGGCGCTATTCCCCCACCGTAGCCACATCCGCAAATCTCGGCTCATGCAGCGGGATCAGGACATCGGCCATGGATTTGATCTCCAGCAGGATGTCATAGGCGCGGTAGACATCCACCGGGGTCCCCGGCGGGATCACCTCCATTTCCATTGCCCTGACTTCCACCGGCGGGTAGAAGTTCTCCTCGATCACGCAAAAGCCGGTGATGACCGCCAGTCCCTGGGCCGTGTCCACCAGGACCGAGAGCCCCCCGTCGGTGTGGGCCGGGGTGTGCATCACGCGGATACCCGGGAGAATTTCACGGTCGCCATCGATTAAGCGCAGCTGTCCGTTTTCTTCCACCTCCTCGATGTAGTCCTCCAGGTAGCGAAAATCCAGCGGGTGCGGGTGGTGGATGCGCTGGACTTCGGCGCGGTGAACGTAAATTTCGGCATTCGGGCACTTGTAGTCGTTTTCGCAGTGATCGTTGTGCAGATGGGTGTGGACAACGATGTCGATCTCTTCGGGTTTCAACCCCCAGTGTGCCAGGCCTTCTTCGAAGGTATAGATCTTGCCGCCGATGGCCGCCTCGCGCTCCGGTGACTGGATGGGGCTCATCTCACCGGTATCCACCAGCACCTTTCGGTCGCCGCCTTCGAGATACCAGGCGTAGATCGGGATGACATACTGCTTGCCGTACCCATGCTGGTAGGTCATCATGCCCTTGTCAAAAACCTTTGTCCCCAGAACGATGGGATGGATCTTGTAGGTGCCCATCTGCTTCCCCCTTTTTTTCGGATTGTTGGCTCAGGTCATCGCCCCCGGCGGCCCCATTTCGAAGCGGGCCCGAAAAGGGGAGGTTGAAAAGCCAGGCGTACTCCAGTCCCGGCCCCACGCAGCGCCAGCCGTCGCGGATCAGGGCGCTGCCCGAGGCCCTGAAGTCCAGATCGCACTGCCGGTCGAGGACAGTGATGCGCCCGTCGGCCTCGCGCCTGAAGACGACGCACAACCCCTTCCGGTTGAGGAGGATAAAACGCTCTGCTCCGTGTTGGAACAGACGCTGTGAGGACGGCGGCACCTGCACGGACGGCCCTTTGACTTCAAGGAGAGATTCGCGATGAAAAAATGGCGCTGTATGATCTGCGGCTACGTGCACTCCGGGCCCGAGCCCCCCTACCAATGTCCGTTTTGCGGCGCCCCCGGCAAGATGTTCGAGGAGCTGTTGGGCTGATCCCGGAATGCCGGTTTCGTTGGTAGCCAGGGCAGGCCGCCGGGCCGGGTGCCAGGCGTGCCTGAACCAGTTAAAATAGCCTTATATTCTGTCACTTTACAACCCGAAGTCTCATAGTCTGCTGCAACTTCAACCACAGGGCCCGCAGAATCGCCAAACTCGCCTCATCCGGGGAGACGCTGGCTTTGCGAAGATAGAAGCGGCAGGCCGTCATCAGGTCGTCGTTTCCGACATACAGCCCGAAGGTTTCCTTGATGTAATCCCCGAGGGCGAGGTGCAGGCCGGGCAGTTCCTTCTCCGTCATATTGGCGATCAGCACCCGGTCCTTGAGGGGCAGGTGACGGTCCAGATGATCGACCGCCGCGGCCACGGTGGTCGGCAAATCCCGGCGCTCGGCGGCCTGCAGGCGCGGGGTGCGGGAAAAGCCCGACGGGCTTTCGGTCATCATCAACAGATAGGTGACGGCTTCCAGAACGTCGGCCACACTGCGCTGGAGGCTGCTGTTCTCGCTCTCGGCGCTGCCGGAAACATGCAGCACGCGGATTTTTTTGGCCGCAATCCAGCCGCTGATTTTCTCGGCAGCCCGGAAACCCGCGATCTGCTTTAAATCGATCTCCAGCCAGGCGTCCGCCGAGGCGACGATCTTGCGCTGGATTACACGAAAAAAATCCGGCAGCTTTGTGGTGCGAAACAGCAGGGTGCCGTCGGCGGCGAGGGCGTTGCCCTCCACCGCAGCGGCCCATTGATCGGCTGCCATCGGTCCCTTTTCTGCTTCCCAGCCCGCGGGCTGTCCGGCGCAGGGAAGCTCCAACCGCCCGGCGGCCTCGATCGCTGCCTGTTCAACACCCACCTGACCGCTGGTAACGATCCTTGCAATCATACCCCGGCACCTCTCAGATTAGCGTATTCCGGCTTTCTGCGCGCCTTCACCGCAGTGAAAAGTGGATGACGATCCACAACCCCAAAAATCCCAGTATCCCAAAAACCAAAAACTCATTCACGATGATTTTACGCCAGGGCGCCCGGTTGCTGGTGTAGAGCACAATTCCCAAAATATAGAGGCCGATCAGAATCGATGAGAATATCAGGGTAAAGGTCGGGTTCATTTCCCGTTTCCCGCGCGCGAGTGAGAATATCCCCTAAGAGCGGCTTTCGACCGTCGGGCCAATCTCCACAGCCTGGCCGATTTCCCGTTTTATTAGGTCGCCCGTTGCGCCCTGTCAGAGTGATCTTAAATTTCCATTTGAACCAACGGCACCAGATTTTAAGATGTACCGTCCCGGGTCACCCACGGCAGAATGCCAACACCGGCCCGGGACCCAGCCGTTTCACATTAACCCCTGCAATTGGCTCGTAAAAGAGCGAGAAGGAGTGCCGATGAGGAACAATCCACAGACCTTTCGCGGCGGGGGCGCCTTTCTGGCGGCGATCGGGTGTTTGATCGTGCTGGCCGGTTGCGGGGCTGGAGTTTTCTCCTATGTGGGCACCACGGCCCGGCCCGAAAACCGGTTGGAACTGGTGCCGGACACCGAAAGCAGGGGCACCTGGCAAACACCGGATCTCGTGGTCAATTATATCTTCAAACCGACGCAGCAGACGCTGGCGCTCGAGGCAACGGTCAATCTGGCCGGGCATATGCAGAGAGGCTTCAGCTTCGCCAGCAACGTCTTTCTGGGCGTTCATTTTCTGGACTCCGAAAACCGGGTGCTCTCCAGCCGCAGTTTCGCGCTTTCAGGTAACCGTACCCCGATCCGGCAGTGGCGCATCGAACGTCAGCTGGAAATTCCGGCGGGGGCCGATGCCGTGGCTTTCAGCTACAGTGGACGGGTCGGCGAAGGCGGCCTCGCCTCCAATGATAACGGCCCAGGCGGGGTCTCCTGGAGCTTCTGGCAACGGCCCTGAAAGAGGAAACAGTGAGCGCCTCAGCCGTTTTCCGGTCCCCGGCTGCGGGTTTTCCACGCCTGGTAGCGATGAAGATCCTTTTCGATGAAAAACAGGCACCCGGTGAGCAATAAGGCGTCGTCGATCTGGCCCAGTAAAGGTATCGTATCTGGCGTCAGGTCCAAGGGCATCAGGATATACACCAGGGTCAGCACCAGGGCGGTCATCGACAGCGCCGGGACCTGACGGTAGGTCCCGCTCCAGTAATCCCGCAACAAGGATCCCAATAGACGCAAATCGGTCCACAGGCGGCGCCATAGCCCCGCCGGCATGTTGGATTTTGGGGATTTAAGCGCCATCGTAACAATCCTATTCCGCAGCCCGCTCCCCCCGCCGGCAGCTCCCAGCAGCGCCCGACGCCAGCGGCTTTTTTCGTTTCCTGCACCAAATCCCTTTTGACATCGTCCGGGGCTTTGTTTATGGTCTGGCTCGCTTTTCGCGCGGAGGTGGCGGCGAAGGGCTGCTATTTTCCGTTCCGGGGAACACCCGCTTCACAGGCTGACACAATAACATGAACCCCACCCGTTTTTCAAAGCCTGATCCGTCACCCGTCTCAGGGGTGGCCTTCGCCTTGACGGCCTTTTTGATCTGGGGTGCCAGCCCGGTCTACTGGAAAGTCCTGGGTGATGTCCCGGCCCTGGAGATCATCAGCCACCGGATGGTCTGGTCTTTTGTCTTTCTCCTGCCGCTGCTGTGGTGGCAGGGCCGCTGGCCGGAGTTTATCGGGGTTCTCAGAAAGCCCCGCGCGGTGGCGATCCTCCTGCTGACCGGCCTTCTGGTGGCCGCCAACTGGCTGATCTACATCTGGGCCGTCAACCACGACCTGGTCCTGCAGGCCAGTCTGGGCTACTATATCAACCCGCTGGTGAACGTCATCCTGGGGGCCCTCTTTCTCGGGGAACGCCTCAGGCGCTTCCAGTATGGCGCGGTGTTGCTGGCCGGCGCTGCGGTGGTCTATCTGACGATCAGTCTGGGGCGCTTCCCCTGGGTATCACTGACCCTGGCCGTCACCTTCGGGATTTACGGGCTGATCCGCAAAACCGTTGCGGTCGGGGCCCTGGTGGGACTGCAAGTGGAGACCGCGCTGCTCTCGCTTCCGGCCCTGGCCTATCTCGGTGCCCTGCAGGCCGCCGGCACCGCAGCCTTTGCCGCTGGAGGCCCGCGGATCAGTTTTTTTCTAACCGGATCCGCCCTGGTCACAGCCCTGCCGCTGCTTTGTTTTTCGCTGGGGGCTCGCCGTCTGACCCTGGCGAGCCTGGGTTTTCTGCAGTACGTGGCCCCCAGCTGCATGTTCCTGCTGGGTGTCTTGGTCTATGAGGAGCCGTTTTCCGCGGCTCAGGTCAAAACCTTCCTGATGATCTGGACCGCCCTGGCCGTTTATTCGCTGGACTCGGCCCTGTTTTACCGCCGCCATGCCGCCGCATCCGGTTTAACGCGGCCTTCCCCAGCCCTGACTCACGGCGCGCGCAAATGACGCCCACCGGCGGTGACGGCAATGGGTGCCGCCGCGGCTGGCGGTTCCCTTTCTCCCGCAGCCACCTGAAGATCGCGGTGGCGGTGCTGCTGGCCGTTTTGCTTTTCGTGGGCGGCCCGGGATATCATTCCCCCCGCAGTTTCGGCCGGTTCTGGAACCTCGGCCACATCGTGCTTTTTTTTCTTCTGACCGACCTTTTCCTGCAGACCCGCATTTATCAAAAGCACGCGCATTCTGCCGGGGCAATCTGGGGCGCGCTGGCAGCGACGCTGGTTTTGGGCGCGCTGGTGGAGCTGCTGCAAGCCGGCATCGGGCGTTTGCCCGCTGCCAGCGATGTGGCCCGCGATCTCCTGGGCACGCTGCTCGCCTTGGCGTTTGGAATCAAGCCTGCGGGGGGAGCGGTCCGTTGGCCGCAGCGGATTCTGCAGGCCGCCGCGGTCCTGATGGTAGCGGCCGCCTGCGTTCCCCTGGCGGCCGCACTGCTGGACGAATACCGCGCCGCCGCCGCCTTCCCGCAGTTAGCGAGTTTCGAAACCACCACCGAACTGGACCGCTGGGAGGGGGATGCGGCCCGAACCCTTTCCGGCAAGGTGTTCCGCGACGGGCGGCGCTCCCTTAAAATCTCCCTGACGCGGGCCAAGTATTCGGGTGTCGCTTTGAAATATTTTCCGCGGGACTGGGGCGGCTACGACGCCCTGGAATTCAGCGTTTTCAACCCCGGCCCGGCGCCGCTTGCGCTCACCTGCCGGGTTCACGACCGGACACACCTCCTCACCGGCCAGCACTACAGCGACCGATTCAACCGCCGCTTTAGGATCACGCCGGGCTGGAACGACATCGCCATCCCGCTGGAAGATATCCGTCTGGCACCCGCGATGCGGCCCCTGGATTTGTCCCGCATCGATGGGCTGGGGCTCTTCAGCGTTCGGCTGCCGGCTCCGGCCACGGTTTTCCTGGACCGCGTGCGCCTGGTGAAAGGGGCGGCCAATGGGGTCCCAGCGGTTTCCACGGGGAGCTGAGCCCTGCGGCTTTACAAAATTTGGGGCCTCCTGTATGACCCCATCAGTGACCCGCCGGGAAGCCCAAAAGGAGAAAAACATGCCGATAACCATCGACCAGGTGATCTGGACCACCGATTTTTCCGAGGCGGCCAATCGCGGGCTCTCCTACGGCGTCCCGCTGGCCCGCCATTTCCAGGCGAACCTGTGTGCCTGTCACGTCCTGTTTGTCCCGCGCTCGACCACCATGTTCGGTGATGTGCCGCTCTACTCCGATTCCCGCCGTGATCAGTTGCGGGGAGAGGCCCAGGGACAGCTTGAGAAGCTCGTCGCGGGGCTGCCGCTGCCCTGTGAGGCGCTGGTGGTGGAGGGCAATGTCGCCGATGAAATCGCCCGCCTGGCCGAAGAGCGCGGCGCGGGGCTGGTGATCGTCGCCACCCATGGTGCTTCCGGGGTTAAACGCCTGGTGTTGGGATCGGTCGCCGAGCGCTTGATCCGGATTGCGCCATGCCCGCTTCTGGTGCTCAGCGCGGCTGCAAGGCATGCGCCGCCGGGGCAGCCGCCCGCAGCGCTTTTCCGGCGCATCCTGGTAGGCTGTGATTTTTCTCCCGATGGCGATCTGGCCGTGGCGTTCGGGTTTCAATTGGCCCAGGAGTTCCAGTCGGAGCTGCACCTGGTCCACGTCATCGAACCCGCCGGCTATGGCGCCGATATCATCGAAAGGGCCCTGGGAGAAAACCTGGGGGACCTGATCCGGCGCCGCGCCCGGGAAAATTTGGCCGAACGGATCCCCGGCAGCGCGGCCGACTGGTGCACGCCGCGCACGGCGTTACTGGAGGGCAGGGCCCACCAGGAGCTGACGGCCTACGCCCAAGGTAACCAGATGGACCTGGTGGTGCTGGGGGTGCGGGGCATGAACCTGCTGGAGTCGCTCCTGGTGGGCTCCACCACGGACCGCGTAATTCGCTCGGCCTCCTGCCCGGTTCTGGCCGTGCGTTCGGCGACCACCGGCACGTAAAAGGGGAGGGGCGGCGCACCGTCTTCAGCCCGGCGGCAGGCACGGGAAGCAAGCGGACGGTCAGCGGCGCCGGTAGGCGGCGGCCATCTGCTCTGCTTCGGCCATGATTTCAGCGGCCAGGCGCTCGGGCGCCAGGACACGGGCAGCTGCACCCCAGCCCAGCACCCACGCCCGGGTCTCCGCGGTAAGCGCCGTTTCGGCCTCGTAAACGATGGAGCCGTCCCGGTTGCGCCGGATCCTCTGGCCGGGATGCCAGGTGCGCTCTTCGATGTAGCCGGCAATCTTCTCGGCAAACCAGATCCGAAGGGTAACCGGCCTTCCGGCAAACGCCCCAAAACCGCCGCCCATGAAGGCGGTGAGGTCGAAATCATCGGGGAGCTCGAAGGCCTCCTCGGTTTTCTCGACGGCGTGGATCCGGTTCAGGGCAAAAATGCGCACATCCTGCCGCAGATGGCAAAACCCCACCACGTAGATCGCGCCCCGGAAGTGCCAGATCTTGTAGGGGGCCACCACCCGCTGGGTCCGGGCCTTGCGTCCCATGGCCTTATAGTCCAGCTGTACGCAGCGCTTTCGGATCGCCGCCTCGGTGATAGTCTCCAGGGCGGCGTGGTGGGCGCCGTAGTCGCGGTAGGGCTCGAAGCCCGTCTGAAAGGTCCGGCTGATGGCCTCCAGGTGGGTCAGCTGGGATGGTTTCAGGGTGGCGCGGATTTTATTGAAAAAGGTTTCCAGCGCATCGTAGAAAAAGGTGGTTTTCAAAGGGGTTAACAGAGACTTGCTCAAGTAGAGGGCGAAGAGCTCGCGCGGGGTCAGAGGAATCGGGACCCCATCCTGGAAAGTCTCCATCAGGGCCCAGCGGTTGCGGCCGTCCCGCTGATCGTTGTAAATCGGGAACCCGCCCACCTGCAGGGCTTCCAGGTCGCGGTAGATGGTTCGCACGTGGCAGCCCAGCCGCCGGGCCAATTCCGCGGCTCCCACGCCGCGGCGCGCCCTGATCAGATGCTGGAGTATCTGCCACTGCCGACCGAGCTGATCGCCGCGGGCCATGACGCCTCCTTTTGCGCAAACGCCGGTGGGGGGCCGGCTTCAGACAAAAACGCCGTCAAAAGGGAGATTATATGTTGGCTCAGCTGGCCGCCGCCGCCGTTTTGATGCTGCTGGTGGGTGCCGGCTGCCTGGCGCTGCAGCGGCTTAAAAGTGGACGCCCGCGGCGCGCCGACGGTCAGGGGCGAATCACCGGCCGCTGTGGGGAAAGCGTGGCCATCGGTCTTACCTTCAGCGCTGAGCGGGTGGTTGACGCCGCCGCTCGCTCCGACGGCTGCGCATACAGCTGCACGTGTGCGCTGGCCGCCGCTCGTCTGGCCAGGGGACGAAACGCCACGGAAATTCTCGACATCAGCGCTGCGGCCATCGAACGGGCCGCCGGCGGGGTCCCCGCCGACCATCGCCACTGCGCAGCCCTTGCAGCCGCCGCCCTGCGGGCCGCCGTGGACGACTACATGCAGCGCAGACAGGGCACCGCTGCGCACCGGCGGGACCCGCCTCAGTAAGGTGGCAAAGGTTTCACATCGGATTTGCGGTCCGGCACGACCGGGAGGCGGGCCTGGCGCCTCAGGGTCGCGGCAATAAATAATTCAACAATACGGCGCCGGATTTTGGTTCGTCACCCAGGCACATTCGCCGGTGCATATCGGGATATGTGCCGGCGGATGTAACGCCGGTGACGGGCCAAAAGACAAGCCAGAGGTGGCATTATTTCTTGCCGAGGCCCTCAGTGCGAGGGAAAGATGATGGTGCGTTTTTCCGGTTCCGGATGGGGGCGGTAGAGGATCGCCGTGTGGCCGATGACTCCCACCAGCTCGCAGCCGGTCTCGGTGGCGATGGCTGAGAGAATGGCCTTTTTCGGCTCCTTTTCCTTGTGCTCGTTGAATTTGAGCTTGAAGAGCTCGTGTGCCAGGAGCGCTTCTTCCACCGACCGGCAAACCCCCGCGTTGAACCCTTTCTGCCCGATGGTGACGATCGGTTTGAGGCTGTGGGCCAATCCCTTCAAATATTTTTTCTGAGCGTTCTTCAGCATCCAAACCTTTCCCGGGCCCATCAGGGAACCCCCGGCTTTCCGCTGTCCTTGGTTTGTCCGGCCGGGGAGGATTGGTGTTTGCAGCCGCCGAAGATTGGCAACCGCAGCGTGTTGCAAACAAACCCGGCGGGCAATTTGATGAAACGGCAAGACAAAATTCAGACGGTTTCGAAAAAAGGCCAAGTCCAAGGCGCGCAAATCTCAGCGGCGTGAGACGCACTAATGTACGCCGCAGCGACTTCGAGATGCAGCGCAACGCAGGAATTGGCCTTTTTGCGGAACCGTCTGCTTCATACCCGAGACGGCGGCCATTGGCAAGGGATAAGCGGCGGATATAAGGGCTGGACCCGGCAAGGGGAACTATTGGAGCGCCATTTCGGTGGCATACTCCCGGCCGTCGAGAATGCGGTCCACCAGCGGACGGTTGTGCTCCAGCAGGTCGATGAAATTGACCCCCACTTCAAACAGGTTTTTCTCGCAGGACCAGGTGTACCAGCGGATTTCAACCTTGGACTCGATTTCACCGTCGGGCGTGTGGATCGTCAGCCGCAGATCCGGTCTGTGACGGCTGATCATCAGGTGTTGGTTCAGCACCGACAGGTTGTCGGTATACAGCAGCACCCCTTTGAGGCAGAAATTGCTCACCGTGACCGTCATCACCTCCTCGTAACCCAAAAAGGTCGCTTTCAGGACAGCATTCCAGGATACTGTCAAACGCTTGTCCAGCCGGCGATCCTTTCGCCAGAAATGCATTTTTCCCCTCCTCCGAGCGGTTTTGACGGATCATGCGGTGCACCCCGGAGCGGGTAGGCGGTCGCAGCCGAAATTTCCCCCACCCAACCGGGCTTTCCCTATTATCGTCTGAAACCCCCTTTAACTTTACCTCAACAGCCTGTTTTTTTTGATTATTGGGATTCAATCCGGGCCGCCCTCGGGACAGGAACAGGAGGACCGGACGAAAAATCGTTTTTCCCGATCCGGCGCCACCATCCGATGGCGATTTGCCGCTTTCAAGCGGCCTGGTAAGCGATTTTTTCTTTGAAATCAGATTGATTTTCTCTTAGATTGAACTTTCCCACCGGACGGTGGCTGGCAAAAAATTTTTGATGGGCCGCCGAAAATCGCCGAACAATGATGCGCCATGCCAGAGCGAAAGACTCCGCCAGGGCGGGGCGCAGGCAACGGACACCGGGGGCGAGCGTCCATTTCGCAGGACATCTTAATTTTCGCCAGGCAGCTGACAGGCTGCCGGAAGGAGGCCACATGACCGCAACCGTTGGGGTTTTGCTATCGGGCTGTGGGGTATTTGACGGCACTGAAATTCACGAGGCGGTTTTGACCCTGCTGTTTCTGGACAGAGCCGGCGCCACCATCCGCTGCATGGCGCCGGACACGGCGCAGATGCACGTCATCAACCACCTGACCCAGGAAGCGACCGATGAGCGCCGCAACGTTCTGGTGGAGTCGGCGCGCATCGCACGGGGGGCGATCCAGGACGTGGCCGCAGTCAAAGCCGCCGACCTCGATGCCCTGATCATACCGGGGGGGTTCGGCGCCGCTAAAAACCTGAGCGATTTCGCGGTCAAGGGGCCGGCGGCCGAAGTGCATCCCGAAGTCCAGCGCCTGTTGCACGAGATGGTCGCGGCCGGCAAACCCATCGGCGCGATCTGCATCGCACCCGCCACCCTGACCCGCGCCTTGGCGGACAGGCACCCCGAGGTGACCATCGGCAGCGATGCGGCAACGGCCGGGGCCATCGAATCCATGGGTGGCCGCCACCACACCTGTACGGTGGACATGATCCAGGTGGACGAGCGCAACCGGCTGGTGACCACCCCGGCCTATATGCTGGGACCGGGCATCAAGGATGTGGCGACCGGCATCGAAAAGCTGGTGGCCCGGATCATGGCCATGATTTCCGCGTAAAAGGATCCCGGCACCCCACCGTTTGCGGGGCGCCTGGGTGGAGAGAGCCGAGCGGGCTGGCGCCGCCGCGCGGCGGTATTCACCCCGGTGCGCGGCGCCGGGGGCCGGGCTTCCGGAGACCCCCTTCAAACGCCCCCCCGCCGGCTCGAAGACGCCCAGATGGCCCCAGGACTTCACATTTTTGTCAGCAACCGCCTGGAAGTTCTCGTGCGGCAACTTGCCTGGGAGATCAGCCAGCCGAGCAGCAACGCCGCCAGCGCGGTGCTCCGCCCCGAGACCATCGTCATTCAGAGCCGGGGAATGGAGCGCTGGCTGGCCCTCGAGCTGGCCCGGCAGCTGGGAATCTGCGCCCATTGTGTTTTCCCGTTTCCCAATGCATTCCTCCAGGAGCTCTTAGACCGCCTGCTACCCCACAAGCCAGCGGAGCGCATTTTCGAGCGCGAGGCCATGGCCCTCGGGATCATGCAGCGCCTGCCGGAGTTTTCCAGCCGCCCGGGGTGCGACCATCTGCGGCGCTATCTGGCCGAGGACCCCACCCACCTCAAACGCTATCAACTGGCCGTTAAAATTGCCGACACCTTCGACCAGTACCTGGTATTTCGCCCGGATCTGATCTTCGCGTGGGAGGCGGGCCGCGACGACCACTGGCAGGCGGCTTTGTGGCGCGATCTTGCCGCCGGCCGTGAAGACCGCCACCGGGCGGGTCTGCAGCGCAAACTTCTGGAAAAAATCCACCGTGCCGACGCCGTCACCACCGGCGAGCTGCCCGAGCGCGTCTCGGTTTTCGGCCTTTCCCACCTGCCGCCGGCCTTCCTGGAGACTTTCGCGGCCCTGGGTGCTTTGATGCGGGTCAACCTTTTTTTGATGAACCCTTGCCGCGAGTTCTGGGCGGACATTCGCTCCCCCCGCGAACAGGTGCGGATCACCCGGCGGACTGCCGCCGAGCTGCCGCCGGAAGCTCTCTACCTGGAATCCGGCAATCGCCTCCTGGCCGCCATGGGGTCCATGGGGCGGGCTTTCTTTTCCATGATCCAGGGCTTCGAGGCCCACTGGCACGAGCATTTCCAGGCGCCTCACGGGGACAGCCTGCTCGCCCGGGTCCAGGACGACATTCTCTCCCTGACCGAGGGCAGTCGAGCGGCCGACAGCCACCCCAAAGGCGCTGCGGACGGTTCCATCGAAATTCACGCCTGCCACAGCCCCATGCGCGAGGTCGAGGTTCTGCACGACAATCTCTTGAAACTGCTCGACGCCGACCGCACTCTTGGACCGGGCGACATCCTCGTGATGGCCCCCGACATCGAAGCCTATGCCCCGCTGGTGCAGGCGGTTTTTGACGGGCAGACCGATCCTGCCCTGCGAATTCCCTTCAGCATCGCCGATCGCAGCCTGCGGCGTGAAAGCCGAGTGATCGACGGCTTTCTGGCCTTGCTGGATCTGACCGGCAGCCGTTTTGGAATCAACCGGGTCCTGGGGCTCCTGGCCTGCGAACCCATCCGCCGACGCTTCGGGCTTGAGGAGGGCGACCTGGCGCTGATCGGCCGCTGGGGGCGTGAAGCGGCCGTCCGCTGGGGGCGTGACGCCCGGGACCGCACCCGCCACGGCCTGCCCGGGATCGCCGCCAACTCCTGGGAAGCCGGGCTGCAGAGACTTCTGCTGGGCTACGCGCTGCCGGGAAGGGGCCGCCGGCTGTTCCAGGGGATACTGCCCTACGACCTGGTTGAGGGCAGCACCGCCGGAGTCTTGGGCAAGTTCGTGGCCTTCGCCGAGACCCTCTTCGAAGTTATCCAACGACTGGAAAAACCTCGCAGCCTGACCGCCTGGGCTGCGGACCTGGGGGAGGTCTTCGAGACTTTTTTCGTCCTGGACGACCCGCTGGCCAGTGAATCCCAGCAGTTGCGGCTGGCCCTCGCTGCCCTGGCCCGTCATGCAAGCGAAGCCGGATGCCGTGAGGCCCTGCCCTTGACGGTGGTGCGGGCCGCCCTGGAAGGCCAGGTGGACAGCACGGTTTTCGGCGGTGGGTTTATCGCCGGCGGTGTCACTTTCTGTGCCATGCTGCCCATGCGCAGTATTCCACTTAAAATCATCTGCCTCCTGGGGATGAACGCCGATGCCTTTCCGCGCGACAGCCGGCAGCCGGGCTTTGACCTGATGGTGCGCGAGCCCAGAGCCGGGGACCGTTGTCGACGGGACGATGACCGCTACCTTTTCCTGGAGGCCCTCCTGTCGGCCCGCCAAAAACTCATCATCAGCTACCTGGGGCAGAGTCTGCAGGACAACAGCCCCCAGCCGCCCTCGGTGCTGGTGGCCGAGCTTCAGGACTACCTGGCCGATGTCTACGGTATCGAAAGCGGGGCGCTGGAAACCCGCCACCGCCTGCAGGCCTTTGCAGGGGACTATTTCAGGCCGGGTTCGGGTCTGTCCAGCTATTCCCGGGAGGATTTCGAAGCGGTGCGGATGCGGGACCGGGCCGCCCCCCCGGCCCCCTTCTGGAATGACGACCTGCCGGCCGCCGGATTGGATGGTGGCCGGCTGGCGATAGAGGATCTCTGCGCTTTCTGGTCGCACCCCGCACGCTTTCTGCTGCAGCGCCGACTGGGGGTTTTCTTCGACGCCGACCCGGAGCTGCCCGAGGAGCGCGAACCTTTCGTTCTCAACGCGCTTGAAAAATACCTGATCCTTCAGGAGCTGATCCAGGACCGACTGGCCGGGGGCCAACCCGCAGACCTGCTGACGGCCCTCTCGGCAGCCGGCCGACTGCCTCACGGCAACGTCGGCCAGGTGGTGTTCCACGAATTGCAGGCCGAGGCCGAGGTCTTTTGCCATCGCCTTCAGCGGGCCGGCAGCGGCGCGCCGCTGCCCCCCGCGATGGTGGAACTTGAGCTGGCGGGCGTGCACCTGCACGGTCAAATCGGCGAGATCTTCGAACGCGGCCAGGTGCGCCTGCGCTTTGGACGCATCAAGGCGCGCGACCTGATGGTCTCCTGGCTGCAGCACCTGCTGCTATGCCACCCCAAAGTGGTCTTTCGCAATCGAGAGGGGCTTCTGGTGGGCCGGGACAGCGCCATGCGGTTCGGGGTGCCCGCGGCGGCCGAGGATCTGTTGGAAGAACTGCTGCAGCTCTTCTTCCAGGGGGTTTCAGCGCCGCTGGTCTTTTTTCCGGAATCGGCCCTGGCCTATGCCCGGGCGCGCCTGGTCCGCGGCAAAAGCCATGCGATTGCCTGCGCGGCCGCAGAAAGGGTGTGGTGCGGCAACGATTTTTCTCCCGGCGAGTCAGCCGACCCCTATCTGGCGCGGATTTTCGGGGATGTACGGCGGTTTGAGGCCGATTTCTTCAAACTCGCGGAAACCGTTCTGACTCCCTTGATGGCGCATGCCCGGGAGGTGGCGCTGTAGATCAGTCGGCGGGGAGGGGTGGGGCGGCGGCCCCAAAAATGACGGGCGCCTAACGGCGTTTATGGCGGAACCCGGCCGTCACCCAGAGGATCCCCCAGAGGGCGGCCACCGGCAGCAGGCCGGCCAGGAGAAAAGCGCGCGGGCCGTTTTGCCAGGGCTCCAGGTAAACGGCGGCCCCCAGCGGCCAGAGCAGGGAGGCGCTCACAGCTATGCGCATGCCGCCGGAAAGGCCGGCCAGGGGGCTGGACAACCGGCGGCGGACGGGCTCAGGCGGGCGGCTGCGGCCAGCTATGCGCGGCAGCAGGAAAATCGCCCCGACGATCCCGGCAAGGACCAGAATTTCCTGAATTCCTGAAAACATCGTGGGATTTGACAGTCTGAATTTGGTGAAAGGGCACCCGCGATCCTGCGCGTTGCGCTAAATGCGCGCCTTTTTCGAAGTTTCTAACACAGCCGCCCAAAATCCGCAAACGGGCCGTGGCAGCCGCAAGCGGCCCTCTGAACGCCTTTTGGTGGAGATCTCCATGCAAGCTTTCGACCTGCTCCGGGCACCGCTGACCGGTGTCAACCTGATCGAAGCCGGCGCAGGAACAGGGAAAACCTACGCGATCGCCGCCCTTTATCTGCGGCTGATTCTGGAACAGGGCCTTGTGCCCGAGGAAATCCTGGTGGTGACCTTCACCAAGGCCGCCACCGAGGAGCTGCAGAGCCGGATCCGGGCCCGGCTGCTGGAGGCGGAGGGCGGGTTTGGGCGCGGTGGCGGCCAGGACGGCCTGATCCAGGACCTGGTGGCCCGCACGGCCGACCGCGCGCAGGCCCTTGGCCGTTTGCGCCAGGCGCTGCTGGGATTCGACCGCGCCGCCATTTTCACCATCCACGGTTTCTGTCAGCGGATCCTTTTGGAAAACGCCTTCGAAACCGGCAGCGGCTTTCAAACCGAGCTCAAAACCGACCCGCGCCCGCTGCTGCAAGAGGTCGCCGATGATTTCTGGCGGCGCCAGGTTTACGGGGCGCCGCCCGAATTTGTCGCCTATCTCCGCAGCCGGGCCGGTGGTCCGACCTATTTCCTGGGGCTGTTGCAGCAGTTGAAGACCCCGGGGATCCGCATCATCCCCGAGGCGCCGGAAGCCGCCCTGGAAACCCTGGCCCCCTATCGCCGGTCGCTGACCGCCCTTCGGCGACAGTGGCCGCACGCAAAAGAGGCGGTGGCGCGCCTGCTGCGCGATCCGGCCCTCAGCGGCACGGTCTACGGGAGCCTGAAGCCCATAGCGGCGGGGGGTGCGTTAAGCCGCCGTGATCTCCAGATCGCGGCCCTCTGCCGGGAAATGGATCTCTTGGCCGCCCCCCACGGGACGGGTTTTCCGCTCTTTGAAAAATTCTCGCTCTTCACCACCCCCAAGCTGTCCGCGGCTGTCCGCAAAAACCAGGCCGCGCCCGATCACCCTTTCTTCGCCCTCTGCGCCGAGGTTGAGGAGCGGGCGGCGGCCCTTGAAGAGGAGATGGCGCGCCGGTTTCTGTTTTTGCGCCGGCAGGTCTTCCGATATGCCGAAACCGAGCTGGGCCGGCGCAAGCAGGTGCAGAACATCCAGTTTTTCGACGACCTGCTGACCACGGTCGCCAAAGCCCTCGTGGGGCCCGACGGCGGCCGCTTGCTGGCCGATGCGGTGCGGGCCAAGTTCAAGGCCGCGCTGGTGGACGAGTTTCAGGACACAGACGCCGTCCAGTACGATATTTTTTCGCGCCTCTTCGGCGGCGGCGATCGGACCCTTTTTCTGATCGGCGACCCGAAACAGGCGATCTACAGCTTTCGCGGCGCCGATGTCTTCTCCTACATGGCGGCCGCGCGCCAGTGCGACCGGCGCTATACCCTGACCCGCAACTGGCGCTCTGCGCCGGCGCTGATCACGGCGGTCAACACCCTCTTTGAAAACGTGGCGGCGCCTTTCGTGTTCGAGGAAATCACCTTTGCGGCGGGGCAGCCGGGATGCGCGCCCCGCGAGGATGCACCGCCGTCCCAGGCGCCGTTTGTGGTCTGGTGGCTGGACGCGGCCGAGGAAAAACCCCTTGCCAAGGAAACCGCGGTGGCCCGGATCGCGGAAGCGGTGGCCGGGGAGATTTTAGGTCTCACCCGCCCCGGCCCGGCTCGGACCGAACCGGGCGATATCGCCGTCCTGGTGCGCACCAACCGACAGGCCAGACAAATCCAGCGGGAGCTGGCCGCCCTGGCGCTACCGGCGGTTCTGATCGGCGAGGACAATATCTTTGACACGCCGGAAGCCGCCGAAATCCAGCAGGTGCTGGCGGCGATCCTGGAGCCGGCGGCCGAGCGGCGGCTGCGGGCCGCCCTGGCCAGCGACATGCTGGGCGCCAAAGCCAGCGAGCTGGATACCGCCGTCCCCGCCGGCGCCTGGTGGGCGGATCGCCTGGCCGCCTTCTGCGACTATCTGGAGATCTGGCAGCGCAGCGGTTTCTATCGCATGTTCCGGCTGCTGTTGGGCCGCGAACGGGTCAAGGGCCGGCTGCTGGCCTATCCCGACGGCGAGCGGCGCCTGACCAACCTGCTGCAGCTGGGCGAGATCCTTCAGCGCGCGGCGGTGGAGAACGCCCTGCCGCCGGCGGGCCTGGTGAAATGGCTGTCCCAGCAGCGCGACCCCGCCAGCCAGCGGCTGGAGGAGCATCAGCTGCGGCTTGAAAGCGACGCGCAGGCAGTGCGCATCATCACCATGCACAAGAGCAAGGGGCTTGAATTCCCGGTGGTTTTCTGCCCGTTTACCTGGGAGGGGGCGCTGTCACGGGAACCGCTGCTGCGCTTCCACGACCCGGATGCCGACGGCCGCCTGACCCTGGATCTCGGCGACGAGCACTTCGAGGCCCACCGTATCCAGGCTCGGACCGAGGGGCTGGCCGAAAACCTCCGGCTGCTCTATGTGGCCGTGACCCGCGCCAAGCAGCGCTGCTACCTGGCCTGGGGGCGGATCAGCACCGCCGAAACCTCGGCCCCGGCCTACCTGCTGCATGGCGCATCACCGAGCGGGTCGCATGACCCGGTGGGCGCGCTGCAGGATCTTTTCAAGCGCAAAAGCGGGAGCACCCTTTTTGAGGAGCTGAAAACCCGTGCCGCCCTCTCGAGGGGCGCCATCGAGCTTTTGCCGCTGCCCGCAGGGTCCGCCGACGGGCGTTTCAAACCGCCGGCGGCACCGCCGGCGAAGCTGGTCCTTCCGGCCTTTCAGGGCTCGGTGACGCCCAGCTGGCGCATCACCAGCTACACGGCCCTGGTCTCCGGCGCCCATTTCCCCGCGGAATGGCCCGATCACGACGCGCTGCCGGCGGTTCCCGCGGCGCAGAGCCCACCCGCCGTCGAGGCGCCCGCCGGACAAACGGATATCGCCGCTTTCCCCAGGGGTGCACGCGCCGGCACCTTTCTACACGACCTTTTAGAACACCTGGATTTCAGCGCCGATGATCCGGACCATCGCGCCGGTCTGGTGGAAAGACTGCTGGCGGCCTACGGGTTTGACCCCGCCTGGCAGCCCGCCCTGTTGACCATGCTGGCGCGCGTGCTCGCCAGCCCGCTGGCGGCCGGTCAGGAAACCCTTCGCCTGGAGCGGATCACCGCCGGCCAGCGGGTAAATGAAATGGCGTTCTATTTTCCCCTGAACACCTTTGCGCTCGCCGAGTTGGAGGACATTTTGCGCCCGGAGGGCAGCGCGGCGGACTTCCCTGACCTTGGAAGGCGCTTCAAGGCCCTGAGTTTCCGCCCGGAGAGGGGATTTATGAAAGGCTACATCGATCTGGTCTTTCACCACGCCGGTCGCTATTACCTGGTGGACTGGAAGTCCAACTACCTCGGCCCCGCTGTCGCGCACTACGCCCAGGCGAATCTGCGATCCGAGATGGCGGCCTCTTTGTACGTCCTTCAGTACCACCTCTACGCCCTGGCCCTGCACCAACTGCTGCGCCTGAGGCTGCCGGATTACCGTTACGACACACATTTCGGCGGCGTTTTCTATCTGTTTCTACGAGGCATCGACCCGGCCTGCGGGCCGGATTTCGGCATTTTCCACGATCGCCCCGCGGCGGGGCGGATCGCGGCCCTGGGAAAGCTGTTGATCCCGGGATTCAATCCCCTTTAAACCCGCTGCCGGACGGTCTCTTGAATTAAAGTAAAATATGAGCAAAAAACTTTTAAGTAATTTAAAAAAAAGCGGAATTATATCTGAAATAGATTTCCATTTTGCCTGTTTGATCACCCGCCTGGCCAGCACTTCGGAGATCGCCGCCGGGTTGGCCGCCGCATTGGTCAGCCGTGCCACCGGCGAGGGGGCGGTCTGCCTGGACCTGCAGGCCCAGGGGGGTCGGGCCCTGCCCATGGGGGCCGGGGCAAAGGCGGAGGCCGCGTGCCCGGAGCCTGGCTGCTGGCGCCGGATGCTGCTTGAGAGCGGGGTTGTCGGGGAGCCGGGAGAATTTCGGCCACTGGTGCTGGACGCGGACAACCGGCTCTACCTCTATCGCTACTGGGAATACGAACAGATCCTGGCGGCGGCGGTTGCCGCCAAGGCATCCACCGTGTTTCCCGAATTCGACCCGCCACGGTTGCGGGCAAGCCTCGATCGGCTTTTCCCGCACCGGGTCGAATCCCCGGTGGACTGGCAGCGGGTGGCGGCCGTGGTGGCGGTGCTGAAGGCGCTGTGCATCATTTCAGGCGGGCCCGGCAGCGGCAAAACCACCACCGTCGCCCGGCTGCTGGCGATCTTGCTGGAGCAGGGGCCCACCCCGAATCTGCGCATCCAGCTGGCCGCCCCCACCGGCAAGGCGGCCGCCCGGATCAGCGCCTCCATTCGCACCGCCCGCCAGGAACTGGACTGCCCCGCCGCGGTCAAAGAAGCCATTCCGGCCCAGGCCACCACCCTCCACCGGCTGCTGGGCACCCTTCCCGGATCGCCCTATTTCCGGCACGATGCCCAAAACCCGCTGGCGGTGGACGTGGTCGTGGTGGACGAAGCCTCCATGGTGGACCTGGCCCTGATGGCCAAGCTGGTGCAGGCGATGCCGCCGGCGGCGCGCCTGATTCTGGTTGGTGACAAAGACCAGCTGGCGTCGGTGGAAGCCGGCGCGGTCCTCGCGGATCTCTGCGGGCGAACGGCCGAACACCGCTTTTCACGGGAATTTGGCGCGACGCTTTCGGCCGCATGCAGCGAAAACCTGCAACGGTGGTGCGACCCGAACCAGCAGCGCTCCGGGCTGGCGGACTGTATTGTTGCCCTGCGCCACAACTACCGCTTTGCCGAGGGCAGCGCAATCGGGCGTCTCAGCCGCGCGGTCAACGCCGGCGACGTGGCGGCGGCGGCCGGTCTTTTGCGGACGCCGCCGGATGCCAGCGTCTGCTGGCAGCCGCTGCCTGCGCCCGGGGAATTTGAGCAGCGACTCTCCGAACGGTTTCGCGAGGGCTACCGGGACTATCTGAGCGCCGAAAGCCCGGCCGAGGCCTTGAAAGCCCTCGGGCGCTTCACCGTCCTAACGCCCTTCAACCGGGGCCCGTACGGCGTCAATGCGCTCAACCGGCTGGCCGAGTCCAGCCTGAAACGCAGCGGCTGGATCGACCCGTCCGAACGCTGGTACACCCGGCGTCCGCTGCTGATTACGCGCAACGACCACGAGATGGGCCTTTTCAACGGCGATCTGGGGGTTATTCTGCCCGCCGAGGGACACGCGGACCGGCAGGATGCCTGCTTCGCCGGACCGGACGGAGACGTCCGGCGCTTGCCGCCCCAGCGCCTGCCAGCCCACGAGACCGTTTTTGCCATGACCGTCCACAAAAGTCAGGGATCGGAGTTCGATTCGGTATTGGTCATTTTACCGGAAAACGATTCCCCCCTCCTCACCCGGGAACTCCTGTACACCGCGGTAACTCGGGCCCGAGAAAAAGTATTGATCTGGGGACCCGAAGGTGGTTTAACCGCTGCCGTGTCCAAAAAAATTGAACGGGCTTCAGGACTGCACGATGCCCTCTGGAACGGAACCCACGAAAAATAAAAGCGTGTGCCAAAGTGCCTGGGGCGGCCCGCCCCCGCAGGCGAGGAGATTTCTGCCCCATGAACCAACCCGTTAAAACCATCATAAAAGGTACCGGACGCTACGTCCCTCCCCGGGTGGTCACCAACCAGGACCTCACCCGCTGGATGGACACCACGGATGAATGGATCCGGCAGCGAACCGGCATCGAGCAGCGCCACTGGATTCCGGAAGAGGGCGGGGTGGGGGCCTCCGACCTGGGTTTGGAGGCCGCCAAGATTGCTCTGGAACGGGCCGGCTGGCGCCCTACGGATATCGACCTGATCATTTTCGGGACCCTCAGCCCGGATATCTTCTTTCCCGGCCCCGGGTGCCTGCTGCAGCGCAAACTGGGGCTTTCCGAAACCCCGGCGCTGGATATCCGCCAGCAATGTTCCGCCTTTCTGTACGGCCTCGCCATGGCCGATGCCTTCATCCGCAGCGGCCTTTACCGGCGGATTCTTTTCGTCGGCGGTGAGGTCCACAGCACTTGCCTGGACATTTCCACCCGTGGCCGGGACATCGCTGTTCTTTTCGGCGATGCGGCCGGTGCGGTCTGCCTGGAGGCCGTTGCAACCGAAGCGCCTGCCGGGGTGCTGGCCTCGGTACTGCACGCCCAGGGGGAATTCGCCGATATCCTGATGATGGAAGCGCCCGCTTTCCGCGAAAAACCGGGCATCTCCGAGGCGATGATCCGCGAGGGGCGCCATTGGCCCAAAATGGAAGGCAAGTCCGTTTTCAAGCACGCGGTCCGGCGGCTTCCCGAAGCGGCCCGGGAAGTCCTGGACAAGGCCGGTCTGACGGTGGAGGACATCGATATGGTGATCCCCCACCAGGCCAACCTGCGCATCAACCAGGCATTTATGAAATCTCTGGGGCTTCCGGAGGAAAAACTGTTCAGCAACATCAACCGCTACGGCAACACCACCGCCGCCAGCATTCCCATGGCGTGCGACGACGCCCTGGAACAAAAGAAGATCGGGCCGGGCAGCACCGTTCTTTTCATCGGCCTGGGGGCGGGGCTGACCTGGGGGGCTGTGCTGTATCGATTTCCGAAGTGAACGCGAAGGCTCACACGCTTTCCGCCGCAGCGGCAAAAACGGGATGGTGATCATCGGCCACCATCCCGTTTTTGTTTTGCCCCGCGGGGCTCAGAACTTTGATGAACCAGAGACAGAGAGGACCTGTTTTTCGAGCGCCTTCACGGCTGCGGGAGGGGACCACCGGCGATCTCAAGCGCCATGCGGGCGGCCAAGCGCTCAGCAAGCGCCTGTGCGCTCTCGCCCGCCGCGGGCAGCGCTGCGATTGGCAGCGGGCTGTCGCCACCGTATTTTTCGGTGCTGGCAACCGTCGCGCTGCTTTCGAAAGACATCCCGGCTTGCCTGAGGTGATCCAGCCGGAAATCGGCCGTGAGGGTCGCCTGCCGGACGACAAACGGAACCCGTCGCAGTCGCGTGCGCATGATCTCGACGGAAACCCAGTCGCCGTCGACGTTGCGGATTTGTCTGAATTGCCCCGTGCCCTCGCGTACCTCCACCCGGTCGGCGCCCGGGCTGTCGACCAGGGTGGCGCTGGTGCGGGCGCTCACGACCGCATCGGCAAGGGGCTGCCAGGTTTTCAGCTGCGCACGCCGGCCTTCGGAGTCCCCAAGGTTTTCGGGCATCCCCAAATGCCGGTTCTCCAGGTAGACGGCCTTTAAGCCGCCTTTTTTCGTCAGACGATCGAAAAGGGCGCGCTGCAGGCTATCGCCGTACGCGCCGGTGAAGGGGGCCAAGACCAGGCGCTCGACCCCGCGCCGGTCGCCCGGTTCTTTTGTTGGTCGGGCGCCAGGGGTCAAGGCGCAGCCCCAGAGGAGCCCGGCGATCAGGCAGAGCAGCCACAGCGGCGCCGTACGGCAAAAGATCTCCCGCCTCAGGCGGCGGGATTGGGGCCGAAAGGGGATCAATGGAGCGCGGGGAGGGCCGGCGGTTTCCGGGGCCGCCCTGGGGGCTGGGTCACCTCGAAATCCCAGATCAGCGGCACGTGGTCGGAAAACTTGACCTGGGGCACCTGAAAATCACGGGTGCGGATCTCGGGGCTGTAGAGGATAAAATCCAGCTGGCGCCGCGGGGAGCGGCTTGGATGGGACGGCATGCCGCTGTCGTTGGCACTTTTCAATCCGGTTGCGGCGATAAACTCCCCCAACTCGCGCGCGCCGCGCAGGGGATTGAAATCGCCGGCGACCACAAAGGGTTTCCTCTCATTTTGAAGGACCCCGTTGAGATCGCGCAGCTGCTGCTGGCGATGGCGGAATTTCAACGAGAGGTGCACCAGAAAAAGTTTGATTTCTTTCAGCTCCAGTTCGATCACCAGCCGCTTGATGCCCTCGTTGAAATAATGGTAGCGGATGGACTGGATTTCCTGATTGGTCAAAAAGGCGTTGCCTTGCTTGTTGAGAACCGGAATTTTCTGGATCAGGGAGTTTTGGGCATATTTCGACCGGTAGATGGCGTAGTGCTGCATTTCACGGGCGATGGTGTCGGCCTGGTTGGATTTTTCGCAACGAAAAGACCCGCTGTCGACTTCGATCAACCCGGCGATGTCCGGCGCGACGTCCCTGATGAAGGCGGCGATCTGTTCCAGGTTGCGACCGGTTTTTTTAAGGTAGCCGGCGTAAGGCACCGGCAGGTGGATCCTGCGGCCAATGCCGGCGGCGTAACGGATGTTGTAGAGTAGCATTCGCATTTTGCGAGGATCGTCCTTTCATCACATACCACATGAAGCGCCACAGCCGCTGGCGGGCAAGCCCACGCGGCCTCTTACCGCAGCTGGAAACGGGGCACCTCGATGTGCGTGCCGCGGCAACGCGGGCATTTCCCCGGCCGGGTGAAGCGTTTGCGGTCACGGAATACAAAGCCACAGTCCAGACAGGCGAAGGGCAGGGTCAGGAGCTTTTGGCGGCGCGCCCCGGCTGTGCGGCCGATGTGGACCAGATGCTCGCAGACCTCTTTCTCCCGGATACCCAATATCCGGGAAAGCTCTCGGGCACTCAAGGGCTCACCGGAGAGAAGCTCGACCAGGGCTTGACGAATGGTTTGCATCGCTCAAACTACTTATAGTATAGAACAAACCCTGCTTCAACCCCGACCGCGAGAGGTGTTGGATGGCGTCATCGGCTCCGGATCCCATCGGGATCCTGCTAAACAAGGGGGTCCGCATCCCGGCCCCGGCCAGCGTGGAAATCGGCCCGGAGGTCGACCCCGCCCGGATCTCGGCGGAAGGCGTGGTGCTTCATGCCGGCACCAAGATCTTCGGCCGCCGCACCCTGATCCTGCAGGGGGCTAAGATCGGCTACGAAGGCCCCGCGACCCTCGAAAACTGCCATGTCGGCCCCGCGGTTCGGCTGAGCGGGGGTTTTTTTCGAGGGGCGGTATTTCTCGCAAAGGCCGCCATGGGGTCGGGGGCCCACGTCCGCGAATGCACCATCCTGGAGGAGGGGGCCAGCGGCGCCCACACGGTGGGGCTCAAACAGACTATCCTCTTTCCGTTCGTGACCCTCGGCAGCCTGATAAATTTTTGCGACTGCCTGATGTCGGGCGGCACCAGCCCGGAGGACCACAGCGAGGTGGGCAGCTCCTACATCCACTTCAATTACACCCCCAATCAGGACAAGGCCACACCGTCGCTTCTGGGGGATGTGCCCTCGGGTGTGATGCTCAACCAGCGGCCTATTTTTCTGGGCGGGCAGGGCGGTTTGGTGGGGCCGTGCCGATTGGCCTTCGGCACCATTATCGCCGCCGGATCGGTCTACCGCAAGGATGTGCCCCAACCCGGGCGGCTGGTGTTCGATGGCGGCCTGAAGAGCGGCAGCATCCCGTTTAGCCCCGGACTTTACCGCGGGATTCGCCGCATCGTGGCCAACAATCTCACCTACCTGGCCAACCTGGCCGCTCTGAAACAGTGGTATGCCCACGTGCGCGCCCAGTTCGTCTCGCCGGATTTTCCCCAGGCGCTTCTTGAAGGCCTCCTCGCGGCGGTGGACGCGGCCATCGACGAGCGGCTGCGCCAGTTCGGGCGCTTCTGCGCCAAACTCCCCGAATCGGCCCGGCGCTACCGCGAAAGTGCGCGTGAGAGCACCTCGGATGCCCTGCTCCAGGAGAAGGCGGAACTGGCCGCCGGCTGGCCCGAGATGAAGGCCATCATGAGCCAGCAAAAAGAGGACGCCGGTCCCGAGAGCCTGCGGGATGCCTTTCTGGAGAAAATCCAGGAGCCCCTCCGCAGCGCCGGCAGAGACTATCTCGCCACCATCCGGGGCCTGGAGCCCGCCGCTGCGGCCGCTGGCACCCGCTGGCTGCAGGCGATTGTGGGCCGTTTCAGCGCGGCGGCCCTGGCGCCGCTGCCCTTGCTGTCTCTCCGCGATTGAGGAAAGGAACCTTTTAATGGGCATTTTGTTCGGCACCGACGGCATTCGCGGGGTGGCCAACACCTACCCGATGACCGCCGAGATGGCCATGACTGTGGGGCGGGCGCTGGCGGTCCTGTTTGCACCCTCGGACGGCGCCCCGTTTGTGGTCGGCCGCGACACCCGCATCTCCGGGCACATGCTGGCCCACGCGATGGCGGCCGGCATCTGTTCCATGGGGGGCAACGTCGCCATGGCGGGGGTGCTGCCCACACCCGGGGTGGCGCACCTCACGCGAGCCGCAAAGGGGGCCGCCGGAATCGTCATCTCCGCCTCCCACAACCCGTTCCAGGACAACGGAATCAAGGTCTTCAAAGGGGACGGATACAAACTCTCGGATGCATACGAGGCCGAAATCGAGGCGCTGGTGTTAAACGTCGATCTTGCCGCGAGGGCCGAAAGCATCCAGGCGACCGGTCGGGTGCGCTGGCTGCCCGATGCCGGGCAGCGTTATGTCAACTTTTTGATTGCGACCGCCCCGTCCGGCGATTTCCTGTCCGGGCGCCGAATCGTTCTGGACTGCGCCAACGGTGCTACCTCGGAGGTCGCGCCGCGTCTTTTCAGCGCCCTGGGTGCGGCGGTAACCACGCTGTTCAACGAACCCGACGGCCGCAACATCAATGCCGGCTGCGGCTCCCAGCATCCGGAAACACTGGCGCGGCAGGTGGTGGCGCAGGCTGCCGATATCGGCCTGGCCTTCGACGGCGACGGCGACCGCCTGATCGCGGTCGACGAAAAAGGGGAACCCCTCACGGGCGATCAGGTGCTGGCCGTCTGCGCCAAGGGGTTGCAGGCCGCGGGACGCCTGAAGGGCAGCGCGGTGGTGTCCACCGTCATGAGCAACATGGGGCTTGAAAAGGCCCTATCCAAGTTGGGTATCGCGCACCACAGGGCCGCCGTGGGCGACCGCCATGTCCTTGAAAAGATGCTGGCCTGCGGGGCCGTGGTGGGCGGCGAAAACTCAGGCCACATGATCTTTCTGGAAAACCACACCACCGGCGACGGCCTGCTGGCCGGCCTGAAACTGTTGGCCGCCGTCCAAAGCGAGGAGAAGCCCTTGTCGCAGCTGCGCCGGGTGATGACCGTCTTCCCGCAGCTGACCCTCAATGTGGCGGTTACCGACAAGCCCCCGATAGATTCCGAGCCGGCCATTTCCAAAGCAGTCCGGGCGGCCGAAGGGGTGTTGGCCGGCAGGGGGCGGGTCCTGGTGCGCTACTCGGGCACCCAGGCGCTTTGCCGGGTGATGGTGGAGGCCCCCACCCGGGAGGAAACCGAGCGCCTCTGCCGGCAGATCGCCGATGTGGTCCGCAGGCGGCTGGGGGCCTGACGGCCGCATTATTCGAAAAAACACCCCCCGCGGATTGACCGCGGAGGGAGCAAAAATCGGGCGAAAAAACCGTTATTCCCGGCTGCCGCCGAAAATGTGCAGCAGCATGATGAAGAGGTTGATAAAGTCGAGATAAAGGGATAGGGCGCCCATGATGGCGCCTTTGCGGACCACCCCGGCCTCGAGTCCCGCGGGTTGGGACAGGGCCATATTTTTTATTTTCTGGGTGTCATAGGCGGTCAGCCCGACGAACACCAGAACGCCGATGTAGCTGATGATGGCCTGCAGTCCGGAGCTCCTGAAGAACAGGTTGGCCAGGCTGGCGATGATGATCCCGATCAAGCCCATGAACATGAAATTGCCCATCGAAGTCAGGTCCCGGCGGGTGAACCAGCCGTAGACGCTGCAGGCCAGAAACGTGGCCGCGCAAACGAAGAAAACCGACACGATGGAGGTTCTGGCATACACCAGAAAGATCGAGGACAGGGTCACCCCGTTTAGGGCCGAATAGACCACGAAAACCGCCGTCGCGCTGGAGGCCTCCATCTTGTGGACCCGCGCGGCCAGGGAAAACACCAACCCCAGCTGGGCGATCACAAGTATTATCAGCACCATGGGGGAGCCGAAGACCACCCGCAGGATGGCTTCGCTGGTGGAGACATAGTATGCCACAAACCCGGTCAGGGCAAGACCGACCGCCATCCAGTTGTAGACGCTGCGCACAAACGCGTTGACCTGTACCTGGGTTTGGGTTTGGGTGCGCTCAAGTGGTAACGACTGCATTCTGACCTCCTTGATTTTTTAAAAAGGTTTAATTTAGGCTGAAGATAACACAATACCGGGGGTTTTCAAGGGTAATCGGATCCATTCATCCCCAAATGCCGACAATCCGAGATGAAAGCCGAAGAACTCTACCAGCACCTCAAAGATCTGGCCGAAAAGCTCGGCATCAGCGTCCGGGAGCAGAACCTTCGGCACGCGGGCCTGCGGGTGCGCAGCGGCTTTTGCATGGTCAAGGGCCATCCGATGTATATCATGAGCAAGCACTTGAACATCCACCGCAAAAACGAAAAGCTGGCGGAGTGCCTCAATCGTTTTCCCCACGAGGGGATCTACCTGGTGCCGACGGTGCGGGAGTTTCTCCAGCACCACGGCCCGGCTGCCGAGGCCCCCAACCAGATAACAGACGGGGCATAGGGGAAAGGGCCGGCCCGCTTGGTCGAAATTAAAAGTTTACATAATATTCATTATCGGACAAATTGAATCGGTGCGATTTCCGGGCTCGGCCCCGGACAGACCCAAGCGTTATAATACAAAAGGATTGAATTTTTCCCACAAACTATGCTAGTGAGTCCCATATTCTGGTCAGTGGTACATCGCCCACGCGCAATCTCAGCCCATATTTCCACCCGCAGTCGGTCAGGCGGCCGATCCAGCGGAAACCCCAGGTCGCCGTGAAGGACGTTCAAGCCGACACCCCCAGCCAGATCTACACGGTCTCCCGACTCACCGCCGAGATAAAAACCCTTCTGGAAGACCGCTATCCCTTCATCTGGGTTTCCGGTGAGGTCACCAATTTCGTGCGTGCCGGTTCGGGCCATTTCTATTTCGCACTCAAGGACGACAAGGCCCAGATCAAGGCGGTGATGTTTCGCGGTCAGACCCGCGGCGTCAAATTTCTCCCCGAAAACGGCATGCACCTCTGCGGTCTGGGCCGCATCAGCGTCTACGAGCCCCGGGGTGTGTATCAGATCATTTTCGAATTCTTGGAACCCCAGGGGGTCGGTGCGCTTCAGGTGGCGTTCGAACAGCTCAAAAATCGGCTGGCCGCCGAGGGCCTCTTCGACGCCCGGCACAAAAAACCCCTGCCTCCGGTTCCCCGCTGCGTTGGGTTGATCACCTCTCCGGCCGGCGCCGCGCTACAGGACCTGCTTCAAATCATGGGGCGCCGTTTTCCCAACCTGGCGGTCGAAATCCTGCCGGTGCGGGTCCAGGGGCAAGGGGCCGCCGAGGAAATCGCCGCCGCCCTGGTGATTGCCAACCTGCGCGCAGCCGCGGATGTGATCATCGTGGCCCGCGGCGGCGGCTCGCTGGAGGATCTCAGCGCCTTCAATACCGAGGCCGTGGCGCGGGCCATTTTCACCTCCCGCATTCCCGTGGTTTCGGCGGTGGGCCATGAAACCGATTTCACCATTGCCGACTTTGTGGCCGATCTGCGGGCGCCAACCCCTTCGGCCGCGGCCGAGCTGGTGGTGCCGCTGAAATCCGAGCTGAACGCCCGCTGCCGGGGTGTGTACGCCCTTCTGCTGCAAGCCATGTTGCGCCTTCTGGCCGCGCGGCGCGATGCCCTGGGACAGACCCGGCGCGCCCTGGTCGACCCCCGCAAGCGGCTCCAAGACCTGCGGCTGCGACTGGACGATCACCTCGGTCGGCTTCAACGCGCGGGCATCCGCGACCTGCAGATGCGCCGCGAGCGCCTCTCATGGCGGGTCAAGAAACTCTTTGCCCATTCCCCCCTGGAAAGGGTTCAGCACCATAAAGCGACGATTGAATTAATAAACTCCAAGATTCTGAGTTTTATGAATAAAAATTATATCATAAAAAAATCACGACTGAACACTGCGGCTGGCAAATTGAGCGCCCTCGGTCCGCCGGCGGTCTTGGCCCGGGGCTACAGCATTACCCGCTCGCTTCCCGATGGCAGGGTCGTTCGGGACAGCCGTCAGGTGGACATCGGCCAGGTTCTCCGGGTAATCGTGGCAAAAGGAAGTTTAACCTGCAAGATTGAGGATAGAAGCGACCATGGCCTCCCCCAACTTTGAAAAAGCCCTGCAGCAGCTCGAGGAGATTGTCCAAGAACTGGAAGCCGGTGATCTGCCGCTTGAAAAAGCCCTGAAAAGATTTGAAGACGGCATCCGGCTCTCCAAGCTGTGCGCCCAGAAGCTCGATGAAACCGAAAAACGGGTCACCCTGCTGATGCGGGATTCGGCCGGCAATCTGAGCGAAACCCCTTTTGCCGATAAGCGCGGCGAAAACGATGTTTGAGCTGGCGTCCTATCTGGACGCGCGCCGGCGTCAGGTCGAGGCCGCGCTGGCCCGTGTTTTTGAGGAACTCGGCAGTCCCGGGCGGCTGATCGATGCCATGCGCTATTCGCTCATGGCCGGCGGCAAACGCCTGCGCCCGGTGCTCTGCATGGCCGCCTGCGAGGCCGTCGGTGCAAAACCTGAAGTAGCCCTCAAACCAGCCTGCGCCCTGGAATTGATTCACACCTACTCGCTGATCCATGACGATCTGCCGGCCATGGACGACGATGCCCTGCGCCGGGGTCAGCCGACCTGCCACGTGGCCTTCGACGAAGCCACCGCCATTCTCGCCGGAGACGCCCTGCTGACCCTTGCCTTCCAGGTCCTGGCCCAACCCAGTGCCGACGGCCAACCGGCAACTGAAACCCAGATCGCCGTGATTGCCCGGATCTCCCGCGCCGCCGGCTGCCGGGGGATGGTCGAGGGCCAGATGCGGGATATCGCCGCCGAAGGTCGACCCATGGCGTTGGACCGGCTGGCCGAGCTGCACGGCCTCAAAACCGGCGCTCTGATCACGGCCGCGGTTGGCAGCGGGGCCCTCTGGGCCGGGGGCAGCGAAGCGCAGGTGCGCGCTTTGGAGCATTACGGCGCCAAAATCGGCCTGGCCTTTCAGGTGACCGACGACAATCTCAATGTCGAGGGAGACCCTGCGGAGCTGGGCAAAGCGGTTGGCACCGATGCCGCCCGCAGCAAAACCACCTACCCCGCCCTGCTGGGTCTGGAGCGTTCCAAAGCCCTGGCGCGGGAGCTGGTCGGGGAAGGCTTGCAGGCAATCGCCGCATTTGATACGAAAGCAGACCCGCTTCGGGCGATCGCAAACTACATCGTCAAGCGCCGGCGGTAGCCTTGCGTTTAAAAAGAGAGGGTCCAGCCTTGCCTTTATTGACCCAAATCGACTCACCGGAAGACCTGAAAAACCTGCGCCGCAAACAGCTGCCGGCCCTTGCAGCCGAAATCCGGCAGCAGATCGTCGAGGTCGTCTCCCACACCGGCGGGCATCTGGCGCCCAGTCTGGGCGTGGTTGAGCTGGCGATCGCCATCCACTACGTTTTTGACGCACCGGGGGATAAGATCATCTGGGACGTGGGGCATCAGGCCTATGCCCACAAACTGCTGACCGGCCGCCGCGACCGCTTCGCGACCCTGCGCCAGTTCGGGGGCCTGTGCGGCTTTACGCGCCGCTCGGAAAGCCCCTACGACGCCTTTTCCACCGGCCACAGCAGCACCTCGATTTCCGCCGGTCTGGGGATGTCGTGCGCCAAACGCCTCAAAAACGACCCCGGCAAGGTGATCGCCGTGATCGGCGACGGCTCCATGACCGCCGGCATCGCCTACGAGGGGCTCAACCAAGCCGGCGACATCAACAAGGACCTGATCGTGATCCTCAACGACAACGACATGTCCATCGCCCGCAACGTCGGCGCCCTCTCCTCTTTTCTCAGCCGCACCTTCTCCACCAAGTACCTCCAGGACCTACGCAAGGAGTTCGGCGAGTTTCTCAAATCGCTGCCCAAAATCGGCGACGACGTTTATCAGTTCGCCAAACGCTCGGAGGAGTCCTTCAAAAGCTTCATCACCCCCGGCATGCTGTTTGAGGCCTTCGGCTTCACCTACTTCGGCCCCATCAACGGCCACAATCTGACCCACCTGATCGACATTCTCAACAACGTCAAGGCCCTGCGGGAGCCCGTGCTGCTGCACGTCACCACCAAGAAAGGCAAAGGCTACCCGCCCGCCGAGGAAAACCCGGTCTATTTCCACGGCTGCGGCTGCTTCGAAGTCAACACCGGCAACTGCATCCAGCATCCCGGCGACCCCCCCAGCTACACCCAGGTCTTCGGTCAGAGCCTGGTGGAACTGGCCGAAAAAAATTCCGCCATCGTCGCCGTCACCGCTGCCATGCCCGAGGGGACCGGCCTGCGCCAGTTTTCGGAGGCCTTCCCCGAGCGCTTTTTCGATGTGGGCATTGCCGAGCAGCACGGCGTCACCTTCGCGGCCGGGCTGGCCGCCGAAGGGATGCGGCCGGTGGTGGCGATCTACTCGACCTTCCTGCAGCGGGCCTACGACCAGATACTGCACGACGTCTGCATCGATTCGCTGCCGGTGATTTTCGCACTGGACCGCGGCGGCATCGTCGGCGAGGACGGCGCCACCCACCACGGCCTGTTCGATTTGTCCTTCCTGCGCAGTCTGCCCAACATGGTGGTCATGGCCCCCAAGGACGAAAACGAACTGCGCCGGATGCTGGTGACGGCCCTTTCCCACGACGGACCGGTGGCCTTCCGCTATCCCCGGGGAATCGGCGTGGGAGTGCCGGTGGAAAAAGACGACACCCCGCTTGCGATCGGCAAGGGGGAGATCCTGACCGACGGCGATGACCTGCTTCTGCTGGCCATCGGCCGCGGCGTGCAGGAGGCCCTCCAGGCGCGCGAGTTACTGGCCCAGGACGGCATCGCGGCCACCGTGGTCAACTGCCGCTTTGTCAAACCCCTCGACATCGATTTGATTTGCCCCTTGGCGGCAAAGGTCTCCAGAATCGTGACCGTCGAGGAAAACATGCGTCAGGGTGGGTTCGGCAGCGCCGTCCTGGAGGCCCTCGCCGACAGCGAGTTGACCGGTTTTACGCTTCGGCGGGTGGGCGTGGCGGACACCTTCGTGGAGCACGGGACTCAGAAGATTCTGCGCTCGCGCTACGGCGTCGATGCCGCCGCCATTGTCGCCGCGGCCCGTCAAATGCTGGAAAGCAGCCCCCGCCCGCGAAATGCCGCCAGCTAGAAGGCGCGCCGATCTTCTGCTGGTGGCCCGCGGACTTGCCGCCACCCGCCAGCGCGCCCGGGAGTTGATCCTTGCGGGCAAGGTTACGGCTGACGGCTTTCCGCTGACCAAGCCCGGCTCTCTGCTGGCGGAATCCGCCGTGCTGAAGCTCAAGGGCGAGGGGCTGGCCTATGTCAGCCGGGGCGGCCTGAAACTGGAAGCCGCCTTGGAGGCCCTCGACTTCCAGGTCGCCGGCAAGTGCTGCCTGGATGTCGGCGCCTCCACCGGCGGCTTTTGCGACTGCCTGCTGCAGCGCGGGGCCCGCAGGGTCTATGCGGTGGATGTGGGCTACGGCCAGCTGGCGTGGAAACTGCGCGAGGACCCGCGGGTGGTGGTCATCGAGCGCACCAACATCCGCCACCTGACGCCGGAGCGCATTCCCGAGGCGGTGGATCTCGTCACCATCGACACCTCCTTTATCTCCCTTCGGATCGTGGTGCCGGCCGCACTGCCGTTTCTCGCCAGCCGGGGAGACATCCTGGCCCTGATCAAACCCCAGTTCGAGGTTGGCAAGGGGCGTGTCGGCAAGGGCGGCGTGGTTCGCGATGCCGGCTTGCACCAAGAAGTGATCGCATCACTCACCCGCTTTTTCCAGGGCCTGGGCCTCAGCGCAGCCGCCGTCATCCCCTCCCCCATCCTCGGCCCCAAGGGCAACCGGGAGTTTATCATCCACCTCGTCGCACCGTGACGCGGCGGTCGTCTCAGGCCCGCAAAGCCGCTTGTCCTGTGGCGTCTTGTCCAAAAGTCGGGGTTGATTTTTTCAGGTCAACCGGATAGGAGTTGGCGAATTGGGGCTACCCCGGCCTTTTCCAACCAAAATTTCGGAAGTAGAGAGGAGCTTAGATGAGTGAAATGGCGGACAAACTGAGAAACGTTGCCCTTGTGGGCCATAGCGGTTCCGGAAAAACCTCGCTTGCCGAAGTGCTGCTTTTCAACAGCGGGGTCATCAACCGCCTGGGACGGGTGGAAGACGGCAATACCGCCATGGACTTCGAACCCGAAGAGTTGAAGCGCGGTTCGAGCATCAGCAGCGGGTTCCATTCATTCCTCTGGAAAAAGCGCTCCGTGTGCCTGATCGACACGCCGGGCGACATGAATTTCTTCACCGACACCAAGTTTTGTCTCCAGGGGGCGGACGCCGCCCTGGTGGTGATCGACGCTGTCGACGGGGTCAAGGTCCAGGGCGAGCAGGCCTGGGAACTGGCGCGCCAGTTCGGCATGCCGGTGGCGATTTTCGTCAACAAGCTCGACCGGGAGCGCGCCGATTTCGCCCGAGCGCTGGAGGACGCCCACAAAAGCTTCGAAGACCCCAAACCCATCGTCATCCAACTGCCCATCGGCTCCGAGGCCGATTTTCGTGGGGTGGTGGACCTCATCGGCATGAAGGCCTATCTCTATGACGATCAGGGCAAGGCCACGGCGGCCGACATACCCGCCGAAATGCAGGATCAGGTGGAAACCGAACGCGAGGCCCTGATCGAAAACGTCGCCGAGGCCGACGACGAACTGATCGAACGCTACCTCGAGGGTGAAACCATCTCCGATGATGAGATCCGCGCGGCTCTCCACAAGGGTCTGATCAGCCGCACCTTCAGCCCGGTGCTCTGCGGCTCCGCCACCCGCTGCATGGGAATCGACCTGTTGCTGGATTTCATCGCCGCCAGCATGCCCTCCCCTCTCGCCCGCGGCCCCCGCAAGGGCCTGGATCCCGTAAGCGGTGAAAGCGTGGAGCGCGCACCGGAGCCGGATGCGCCCTTTTCGGGGTTCGTCTTCAAAACCATCGCCGACCCCTATGCCGGGCGCCTGTCGATCTTTCGGGTGGTTTCCGGCAAGCTCTCGGGCGACGGGACCCTGTATAACGCCACCAAGGAGTGCCGTGAGCGCTACAACCAGCTGCTGACCATCGCCGGCAAAGAACAGAAGCCCATCGGCGAGGCGTGCCCCGGGGCCATCGTCGCCTTTGCCAAGCTCAAGGAAACCACCACCGGCGACACCCTCTGCGACGAAAGCGCCAAGATCCAGTTTGAATGCGTCAAGCCCCTGCCCACCCTGATCTCCTTTGCGCTGGTGCCCAAATCCAAGGGGGATGAGGACAAGATTTTCAGCTCCCTGACCAAACTCCTGGAAGAAGACCCCGGCCTCAAGGTCGAACGCAATGCCGAGACCAGCGAGATCCTGCTCTCCGGTATGGGGCAGGTGCACATCGAGGCCACCATCGAAAAATTGAAACGCAAGTACAACGTGGAGGTCAACCTCAACACCCCCAGAATCCCCTACCGCGAAACCATCAAGAAAAAGGTGCGGGTGCAGGGCCGCCACAAAAAGCAAACCGGCGGCCACGGTCAGTTCGGCGACTGCTGGATCCAGATGGAGCCCCTGCCCCGCGGCGAAGGGTTCCAGTTCGTGGACGCCATCGTCGGCGGCGCGATACCCAAAACCTATATCCCCGCCGTTGAAAAAGGCGTTCAGGAGTCGGCCCGCAGGGGGGTTTTGGCGGGGTTTCCGTGCGTGGACTTCAAAGTGACCCTGGACGACGGGTCCTTCCACGCGGTGGACTCCTCCGAGATGGCCTTCAAGATCGCCGGCTCTCTGGCCTTCAAGAAAGCCGCCGAGGAAGCCAAGCCCGTCTTGCTGGAACCCATCATGAGCGTGACCATCACGACCCCCGACGAATTCATGGGGGACATCATGGGGGACCTCAACGGGCGGCGCGGACGGGTGCTGGGCATGGACAGCGAGGGCAAATATCAGGTCATCAAGGCCCAGGTTCCCATGGCGGAGTTTCTCACCTACGCCCCCGATTTGAACTCCATGACCGGCGGCCGGGGCCTCTACACCATGGAATTCTCGCACTACGACGAGATGCCGGCGCAACTTGCCGAAAAGGTCATCGAGGCGGCCCTCAAGGAAAAGGGTTAACCCCCCTTATCCGTCAAAAACTATGGAGGCCGCCGTCGGCGTGGGATTTTGACACACCGGCGGCGGCCTAGTTTTTGCGGCCCTTCTCCCCTGCCCCGTGCTCAGGGTGCCAGCCCGTGCGGAAAGCAGCAGCGCCCCGGCGCGAACCCTTCCCAGAACGCCTCCCGCAGCGAATCGAACAGCACGCGGTGGCCGCGCCCGGTGGCTTCGCCGGAGGGGCAGCCGGGGCGGTGGAAGCGGCGGGAGCGGCTGTTGCCCACATAGGGCTGCCCCGTTTTCTCCGGCAAGACCCGCCAGATGCCGCGGCCGGCCTGCAGCGCCTCCCGCTGGGCCTCCAGCAGGCGCTGCCGGTAGCGGTCGTTGGGGCTTCGGTAAAGGCAGAATGCGAGGCCCGCATGCAGCAGGGCCTCGTTGACCATGATTCCGTCCTCCAAAAAAACGTAGGCCAGGTGACGGTTGTAGCGGTCCTGCCGCTCACGGTCATACTCCAGGCGCACTTTCTGGTGCAGGACGAGTCGCCGATTGAACCTGCGCGCCGCCTGGGCAAAAGGCTCCGAGGGCTCGCGGGCGCCGCCGATTTCCGGGGCGTCGATTCCGATGTAGCGCACCCGGGTCCCGCTCTCCAGCACCACCGTATCGCCGTCGTTGACCTGCCGCACCCGTTCCCAGGCGCCGGCGGCCGCAGCACCGGCGGCCGGCACGAGAAGCACCAGTGCGCACAGCAGGCCGAGAAGCCCCCGGGAGCAAGCCCGCAGGCGCTCAGGAAAGCAGGCCGGCATCCAGCTCACAGTGCGAAACGGCGCTGCGGTCCAGCATCCGCGGAAGGCCGCCGCGGGCCGCCGGCACAAACCCCAAACTCTGCTGCCAGACCTCGTCGTCTTCCATGCAGAAATAAACGCACACGTCGGGTGCGGCCTCGCGGATGGCCCGGATCACAGCCTGGTAGAGGCGAATCCGCAGCGGTTTGAAGTAGCGCAGCTTGCCGTCCAGGCCGGGGATGAATTCGCCGGTCAGAATGCGCGAATCGGGGAAGCGCTGGCGCAAGATGGGTTTCAGCTCCGGCATGAAGCGGAACGTGCCGATGCTGATCCAGACGATGTGGTGACTGGCGACATGGGCAAAAATCTCCGCCACCACGGTCTGGTACTCAGCTTCACAGCCCGCATAGATCACCATCGGATCGAAATGGAAGGCAACGGGGTAGCCGTGCGCCGCCGCCCGGGCGGCCGCCTGCAGCCGGGCCTTGAGGCTGGCTGTGCGGCGCTCTTCGGTGGCGATCACCCGCGGCGTGTTGACCGACCAGGCGAGGATGCTTTTTTTGTTGTGCGGCAGCTGAAGCAGATCGGAGATGGCCGCGGTTTTGGTTTTCAGTTCCAAAACGGCACGGTTCTGGCCGGCAAACCGCATCACCAGGCCCTGGGAGAGGCCCGTCCAGGGCTCCCAGATCAGGCTGTCGGTGAACTCGCCGGTGCCGATCCGGCTGATGCCGGGTCGTGCGAAGGTCTGCGCCAATTCCCGCAGCATGTCGTCGTGGTTGAGGAAAAACTGCAACAGCGGCGGGTGAAAATAGGATTGCAGAATGCAATACGAACAGTCCATCACACAAAAGGTGGCGACGTGCAGAATTTGGTAGCCGCAGCAGGTATAGCAGCGCGTGCCGGGGCATTTGCGTATGAACGGCCCGCGGTTGCGGGTCAGCAGGAGCACCTCTTTGGCGGCCTGAACCGGATCGGCGGCGGCGGCCACCTGCCCGAAAACCGGTCCGGGGTCGCTCACCGTGCGGGCGGGAATCCCCAGGTGGCGCTGGATGCGCCCGACCAGGGGGTGGCCGGCGACCGCAGCGTCGATGAAGAGTTGGGAAATGGGCAAGCGGGAACCTTCAGGGCACCAGCAGATCGCAGACCAGGGCCTCGGCGAGGTCCATGTCGATTTTACTCATGTTCAGCACCAGATCGTAGTGCTCGGGGCGATTGTAATCCACCGCGTTAAAGAGCCGCAAGAGCTTGCGGCGACGGAGGTCCTCCTTGGTGACCGCTTTCCGGGCGGCTTCCTCGGAGAGCTGGTAGCGGCGCTTCATGAAGTCGATCCGGTAGGCCAGGTCGGCGATCAGCAGCACATGGTGCGTGTCGGGATAATCCTTGAGAATGAATTGGCCGCCCCGGCCGACGATCACCAGGTTGTCGCGCTGGGCAATCTGAGGGACGATCTGGTAGAGGAGCTTGATGTAGGCCTTTTCATCCATGTACTGCCGTTGGGTGTCGAAAATATGGTCGATCAGCTTCGACGGCACGAATCCGGCCATGAAATTGGACAGGCTGCCGCCGCCGTCCTTGACCAGGGAATTGACCCAATCCTTGGAAACCGCAGCCTTTTCGGCCACCTTTTCGATGATCTCCTCGTAAATGAAGTCGTAACCCAGCTTTTTGGCCAGTCGTTGGCCCAAGGTGATACCGCCGGCACCAAACTGCCGAGAGATGGTGATGACCGCCATTTTGTACTCCTTTCACGGCAAGAAGATCGTTTTTGACGATCATAGTCAAAAAGGCCCGGCCAGGTCAAGCCGGAATGCGGAGTAAAGACCCGACCACAGTCTGCCGTGCCTTTAATTCGTATTGTTCGTGATTATGATGAGGGTATTTTGGCACCTCTATCGGAATGGTAACTGTCTTTGAGAGTGCTGTCCGCTGAGGGGAAAAAGGGGGAGTCAAATCGTTCCCGATTGCCAGACGCGACCTGAGAGGAGGACCACACCCGGATGACCGACATGCTGGTCAAACTCTATGACCTGCCCCCGCTGGCGCCCGTTGCGGCTGAACTGTCGGAAGATGGGATGGCGCTGCGCAGGCCGCTGGCTTGCGAGAAACACCTTGTAACCGTTTGGTTCGCAAACCTCTTTGGCGCCGGCTGGGCCGGCGAGTGCGAGACGGCATTCAGTCGGCTGCCGGTGGCGTGTTTTATCGCCTCCTGCAAGGGCCGTATCCTGGGCGCCGCCTGTTACGACTGCACCTGCCGCAATTTTTTCGGTCCCATCGGGGTGGCCCCCGCCTGGCGCGGCCGCCGGATCGGCGGCGGCCTGCTCCTGAGCTGTCTGCACGCCATGGCCGCCGACGGCTACGCCTATGCCATTATCGGGGGCGCCGGGCCCCAGGCCTTTTTCGCCCGCTGGGTGGGCGCGGTCCCCATCAACGGCTCAACCCCGGGGATTTACCCCGAGCCGCTGACACCGGGCCCTAAGAATCATCCGGCTTGAAACGCGAGGATTCTTTTATGCCCTTTATCAAACTGCCGGGACTGCCGGGAAAAGTCTATGTCCCCAAGCCTTCTGCCGCTCCCCGCCAAAAGCATCCCTGCCCGGACTGCTTCGCCTGTCAGGAATGCTCTGAGGACCGTTGTCGGGTCTGCCGCTGCGACGCGGCCCGCAAGAAAAAGGGCCTGCCGTCCGACGCCCCTGCCCATCCCAACCACGAGAGATAAATTCAACCGCAGCCCCGATTGAGCTTTTTGGCTGTTGTTCTAAAAGGTTGGCGCCGGTCGCCTGGCATGCTATGAAAAGCACTGGCCCAAGCGGTTGTCCGGATTCGGGGTTCGCCCCACCCGCACTCCCGGTCCGCACCGTTTTGATCAACCACCAAGGACAGCCCCTCCACCATGGCCTCTTTTCACTTATCCGATCCGTTGTTGCGCCGCCTGCTTTACGCCCTTGCCGTCATGGCGGTGATCGCTTTCGGTTTCTACACTTTCAGCCTTCTCAAGACTGTTTTGGCGGTGGCCGCCGAGGTGCTGGCGCCGTTTCTGGCCGGCCTGCTCATGGCCTATATCCTGGCGCCGGCGGTGGTTGCCCTCCAGAAACGCCTGGGCCTGGGCAGAATCATGGGGACGCTGGTCCTTTTTCTGCTGGTGGCCTCAGCCGCGGGTCTGCTGCTGGGAATCCTGATCCCGGCGGTTGCCACAGAACTGATCGCCCTGTTCAAGCTCTTGAAAACGACCCTGCCGGATCTGCTCAAGAGGCTCTCCCAGCGGGCGCCCTTCCAGGTCGATGATGTGCTGGTGCGATCGATCCAAAACTATATTCTCTCCCTTGAAATCAGCTTTGAAAAACTTGCGGGTCTGTTGCTGCCGGGGCTCAAAACGATGGCCACTGAGGGCTTTGAAACCGTCGGCCAGGCCACCCGGGGGCTTTTCAGCGGAATCGGCTCGGTGGTCGGATTCTTCTCTTTCGTGATTTTCGTGGGCATCATCAACTTTTATCTGATCGTGGATTGGGAAAAGATCGGCCCGCTGATCCGCAAAATGGTCCCACCCCACCGCCGGGAGCGTTTTTTCGAGGTCCTTCAAAAGATCGACCTGGCCATGGGGGGGTTTTTGCGGGGTCAGCTGACCGTCTCGGCCCTGGTGGGTTCCATGTTCGCCGCAGGTCTTTTCGGGATAAGCCTGATGGGGTTTCCGGCCCTGCGCAACTACTGCCTCCTGATCGGCACCGCCGCGGCCATCGGGGGCTTCATCCCCTATCTCGGACCCATCATCGGGTTGACTCCGGCCGTGCTGATCCTGCTGCTGACCATGGGCGTCGACTGGAGCACCAAACTGTTGACCTTGGCGTTGCTGCTGGCGCTCTTCTCCCTGATCCAGGCCATCGAAGGCTTTGTCCTGCAACCGCGGATCGTCGGCAAGGGCGCCGGCCTGCATCCCCTGGTGGTGTTGTTCGCCCTGATACTCGGTGCGCAGTTTGGCATCGGGGGGATGATTGCGGCCGTCCCCCTGGCCAGCGTTGTGCGGGTCTTGATCCTGGAATTCTACTGGCTGCCGGTGGAGCGGCGGGAGGCCATGCTGGCAACCGAAGCGGCCGGGAACCGGGATGTGCCCGCCACCCGGTCAAAGGAGGTGTAATGGACTCTCAGGCGTGTGTCACGGTCAACCTCAGACGCGGCATCTGGCAGGCATTTGAAGCCATTGCCGCCCAGCAGGGCAGCGACCCCGTCGACTTGATCGACAACGTGTTGATCGACTACATTGTCGATCACGTGCCGGACTGCCGCCGCTATGCGGATCTGATCGACGAAAACGACTTTATCAAGCCCCTGCCCGAGTGCTGCCGCAGGTGAAGGGCGCGCCGGAAAATCGAGGAGTTGTGAGATGCAGCTGCGAATCGACCACGTTGCCCTGGCCGTTCGGGACTATGCCGCGGCCAAAGCGTTTTTTGAACGAGTGTTCGGCGTCCTCCCGGGCGCCGGCGCACCCGACCAACGCCTGGGCTTCAGCTGGCGGGTGTTTTCTCTGGGGGATCTCTCCCGCCTGGAAATCCTCGCCCCGCTGGGGGCCGAAAGTTTTCTGAAAGAATTTTTGCGGACGCGCGCAGGCGGCCTTCACCACATCACCCTGCAGACCGACGACATCCATGCCGCGCGGGCCCACCTGGACCGCTGCGGCGTGCCCTATTTCGGATTCAGCGATGAAGACCCCGACTGGCAGGAGCTCTTTATCCACCCACGGGATGCTTTCGGGGTGCTGATCCAGGTGGCGGCGTTTGAACCCGATGCTTTTCTCGGGCCCGAGGCCAAACTCCCCCGGGGGAAACGGTGGTCTCTGACCCTCACCGCCACCGGCTGCCGCCTGGAGGTGGCCCATCCCGGCGGCGGCAGCGTCGCACTGGAACTCGACCCGGCGGAAATCGACGCACTGATCGCGGACCTGCAGCGGCACCGCAACGGGGGATGAGCGTTTAGAGTGGCCTGCTGGGGGCGCAGTTCCACCTTTTCACGAGTTGGCGGGACGGGGGACATAGCTGTTTTCTTTTGCGCGCCGATTTGATATGAAAACTCGTCTTCGCCATATTTACGCAGCGCGCTGCGGTCAAACCGGAATCGGTTCGAAGAAGGGGGTGGCATGAAGGACGGTTTGGACGTGATTATCGTCGATGATGATCCGGATGTCTGTGAAGTGCTGGCGGATATCATCAACCGTTTTTACAAGTGGGGCAATGTCTTCGTTTTCACGGATGTCAATGAGGCGGCCATTTACTGCATCAACCGGGACATCGGGATCGCCATCCTGGTGGTGGATGTCTACCTCGGCGAAAAAACCGGTTTCCAGTTTCTCGACACCATCTCCACGCGGTTTGCCACCGCCCACGAAGACACCATCATGATCACCGGCCACGCCAGCGACGATGTGGTCGACATGTGCGTCGCTTCAAACGTCAACCATCTGCTGGAAAAGCCGGTCCGCCCCTTTGCCCTTCAACTGGCGGTGCGCGCCATCACCTCAAAATATCTGCGATTCGCCAAAAAACTGCTGGAAGACGAGTGCTATTCGCAGGAGTGCGTCAAAATTATCCAGTAGCCGCGGCCTCTCATGGCGGGGCCGCGCGGTAGAGCACCACGGCGGAGCGCCCGATTTTCTTCAGCCGGTAGCCCTCATTGGCGATCCGAAAACCTTTCCGGGCCTGCTCCCGGGGGATGCTGTGGGCATACACCCTTTGGGGATCGAGTTCGGGCAGCACGGCGTCGATGCGCAGATTGCCCCCCTCATCCAGACCCCGGAAGGTCACGCGGCTGCGGCCGATGGTAACCGGACGGTCCCGGTGCAGCACCCAGACCTCCAACTGCCCAGCTGCGGGGGATCGCGGCGGGGAGACGTCGGTATTGTTTCGAAAAAGCCGCTGCGACATCTGACGGGGGTTTGGTTCAGAAACCCCCAAAAGCGTCGCCAGCCCGTAGAGGCCCGCAAAGGCCAGGATCCCGGCGACCGTAAAGGCGACGAGTTGAAGCCAGGCTGATGATCGCATCTCCCGCATGGCTGCCGGTTCCTCCGCTATACACCTTTCCGATTGAACGTTCCCTGTTGCAACCCGCTGTAGAAACTATAACGGCCTGCCAGAGCGCCGTCAACAGGCGCTCCCGAGGGCTGCCGCCCCTTCATCGTGGTTTACCCTCTGCCGCGGCTTGTGGTATGGTTTGAAAATCCTGCGCCGACGGGGGGCGGCGGCGGGGCCGGAATCGGTTACCGCAGCGCCTCGCCTATCACCACAGTTTTGACCCAGAGGGGGGCTCATGGCCAGAAGATCGCTCTATTGGGCGGACGCCTATGTTGAAAAAAAATTGTCGGCCAAGGAGGCCATCGGCCGGATCCGGCCGGGAACGCGGGTCTTTATCGGTTCCTCCTGCGGTGAACCCCAGCATTTGGTCAAGGCCCTGGCGGAAGCCTCGAACTTTTTCCTGGATATTGAAATCATGCGGCTCCTCACCCTGGAAACCGTGCCGCTTTCCATCATTGCGGACGATTCCAGCGGGCGCAACCTCAACATCCGCTCCTTTTACCTGGGCTCAGCGGCGGCAGCCAATATCAGCGAAAGACGCCGCTTCATCACGCCGCTGAACCTTTCGGCCATCCCGCGGCTTTTCAAGAGCCGGGGCCTGCCCATCCACACGGCCCTGATTCAGGTATCCCCCCCCGACGATTTCGGCTGGATGAGCCTGGGCGTGGCCGTGGATATCACCCTGGCGGCAGCCCAGTCCGCCGATTGGGTGATCGCCCAGGTCAACCCCCGCATGCCGCGGGTTCTCGGTCAAAGCTTCATCCACGTCAACGACGTTGACGTGGTGGTCGAGCACGAGGAGGAACTGCTCACCATCGGTGAGCTCCCCGAACTGGACACCGCCGGCCAAATCGGTCGGCTGGTGGCCAGCCTGATCGAGGACGGCTCCACCATCGACATTTGTTTGGGCGCCACCCCCCACGCGACGCTGATGGCGCTTTCCGAAAAAAACGACCTGGGAATCCACTCCCAGTATCTCACCGACGGCATGATGACCCTGGTTTCCAAAGGCATCATCACCAACCGCCGCAAGGGCTTCAACGACGGGCAGATCGTGGCCAGCAGCGCGGTGGGGACCACCAATTTCTACGAGTTCCTCGACGACAACCCGTCCATCAATTTCTACCCCTCGGATTACGTCAACAATCCCGGCATCATCGCCCGCCACAACCGCATGGTTTCGATCAATATGGCCATGGCCATCGACCTGACCGGCCAGGTGGCGGCGGACGCCCTGCCCTACAACCACTTTTCGGGGGTCACCGGCATGGTCGATTTCATGCGCGGCGCGGTGGCCTCCAAGGGCGGCAAATCCATCCTGATGATGCCGTCGCGGCACTTCGCCACCCACCAGAGCCGCATCGTCCCTCAGTTGCAGGATATGGCCGTGGTGGTGCCCCGCGGCGACGTGCATCACGTCGTCACTGAGTATGGCGCGGTCAACCTCTTCGGTAAAAGCCTGCAGGAAAGGGCCATGGCGATGATCAGCATCGCCCATCCGGATGATCGTGAGGCACTTTTCCGGGAGGCCCAAAGGCAGGGTCTGCTCGGGCCGGAGCGCACCCTGCGGGAAACCCTGCAGGGCATTTACCCGGTCCAGCTGGAGGAAAAAATCGAAGTCGGCGGGGAAATCGTCACCATCCGGCCGGTCAAACGGGTGGACGAAAGAAGGCTCCAGGAACATTTCTACAACCTGGCGGAAGAGGATATCATCTCGCGTTTTTTTCATCTCAAGAAGCGTTTCGGCCGCAGCGAAATGGAAAAAATTTTCGAGATCGACTACGTCAAAAACCTGAGCGTCGTGGCGCTGGTGGGAGAGTTCGGCTTCGGGCGGATTATCGGGGTGGGGGAATACCTGCTGGACCCCTCCAGCAACATGACCGAGGTGGCCTTTACGGTCCAGCGCGCCTACCAGGGCAAGGGGATCGGCCGGCTGATTATCAAGAAGTTGGCCGAAGCGGCGCGGGAAAACGGCATTTCCGGGTTCGTGGCCTACACCGCGCCGGAGAACAAAAAGATGATCAACCTCTTTCACAGCCTGCCCTACGCGGTCAAAAGCACCTTCGAGGAAGGCTTCCTGGTTCTCACCAGCCGGTTCGACAGCCCCAAGAAGGCCTGATGCCGGCAGGCCCTGCCCTCCGGGAGGAATTTCAGCATGCCGATGGCACCCGAATACCTGCAACCGACGGCCATCCTTGACAGCGGTCACCCCGAGGTGCGTCGCTACGCCCTGGCGGCCGTAGGAGATGCGCGAGACGATGCCGCCGTGGCGGCGGTAAGGCTTTTCTACGCCGTCCGGGACGACATCTGGTACGATCCCTACGTTGCCTTTTACCGCGCCGAACACTATCGCGCCAGCAGTGTGCTCAAAAGCCGCCGCGGCTTCTGCATCAGCAAAGCCGGTCTGCTGTGCGCCCTGGGGCGGGCCTGCGGAATCCCCTCGCGCTTGGGTTTTGCCGATGTTCGGAACCATCTCGCCACCCGTGAGTTGATCGCGCGCATGGGCGGCGACCTGTTCGTCTACCACGGCTTCACCGAATTTTACCTGGGCGGCAGGTGGATCAAGGCCACCCCCACTTTCAACAAGGAACTCTGCCGCAAGCACCGCGTGGCGCCGCTGGAGTTCGACGGCCGCACGGATGCCGTCTTTCAGCCTTTCAACCTGGAGGCGGCCCAGTACATGACCTATGTGCGCTACCACGCGCCCCAGGCCGACATCCCGCTGGAGGCCATTTTGGCGGCCTGGCGAGCGGCGTACGGCGAACAGCGGGTGGAGAGTTGGATCGCGGCCATCGAGGCCGCAGGCGGGCGCTCGGCCCAGGACTTCAGCCGCGAGACGGTCTGGCGAGGTCCCCAAAACAGTCACGGCTAAACCGGGCCGGGCTGCGCGCGGCCGGAAAGGGGTAGATGCTCTCGGGGGGATGGACCCAAAAAATTGCGCTGATGCTGATGGCCTGCGGGTTTCTGGTCTTCGGGATTGGGCTGCTGATCGCAGCCTACGATCTTGAAAACCCCCTGCACTTCCTGATGACCTTTTTTTCAGCCAATTTGATCATTCTGATCAGCGCAGCACTTCTGGTGGGGTTTGGCTTCCAGATCCGGGCTGGTCTGCTGGCCGTCCGCCGCGATCGGAAGGCGGGATCACATCAAGGGCCGGCCGCGATGCGGCGGGTGGCCGTCGAATCGCCCATGCTCGTTGATGAAGGTATTGAGAATCCAGCTGATGATGCTGATCAGAAGGCTCCCCAGGAGGGCGGCCCAGAAGCCGGCCACCGCAAAGCCGCCGATCACCCCGGAGGCCATCATCAGTAAGATCGCGTTGATGACAAAGGTGAAAAGCCCGAAAGTGACCACGTTGATGGGAAGCGTCAGCAGAAACAGAAAGGGCCGCAAGAAGATATTGAGAACACCCAGGATCGCCGCAGCGAAAAAGGCCGAGAAAAAGCCCGTGACGTGAATGCCGTCCAGCAGATAAGCGGTCAGCAAAATGGCCGCCGTCAGAACCAGCCATCGCACCAGTACACCGATCATGATCGATCCCCTCCAGACGGGATGGCGCCCCGGGCATGCCTGCCGTGGGGTGGGATCACCCCGCCTGACCGTAGCGTTTCACACTCTTGAGCGTTTCAGCGACCCATACCGCGGCGGCTAGAGCCAGGGCGGTCCCCTTGGGCGGCCAACCACTGCCGCGGGGGACCGCCGCCTGCAGCGATGCGATCGCGGCAGCCGTTTCCCACTCCCCCACCGGCACGTGCAATCGGTTCTCGGCCGCCACGGCCGCCAGGCAGTCGGCCAGCGCGCCGGGGCTCACCAGGTAGTTGTGCCCCAGGCAGATCCGGTGGTAGTCCAGCTTTTGCCAGTGCGCCACTTCACGACAGATCACACAGGTCACCGGCAGGTTTCGGGCCCGCAGGTAATCGGCGGCCGCGGTGGCGTCGGCTGCGGGCGCCAGCACAATTCGGGGCAACACCTGGACGTGTTTGGCCGGGCGGCGGTCCTGGCTGAAAACCCGTTTGATAAAGGTGTAGCGGCGGTTCTCGAAAATTTCGCGCACCCGCGCGGCCAGCGCCTCGAGCTGCAGTTCCGGCAAGATCTCGACAATCGTTTCGATGCGGTAGTGCCGGCGCAGGTTTTTATAGGTCTGCTCCAACAGGACCAGGGCGTTGGGGGCGTCCGCGGCGGCCCAGAATACCCCCAGGACAAACATTTAGCGGCCTCTTCGGTTTTCGGCCGCTGGGGCCTGCCCATCGACGATTCCCAGAAGCCCCGCAAACTCCTGGAGCCTGCGCTGGTCCATGATCCCCAGACGACCGGCGACACGCGGGGCCATGATGGCGAAGGTGCCCTGGGAGCGGGCGCAGGGGCGACCCTCGGGGTCACAAATAACCCCTGCCACGCTGGCCTCCCGGCCGTCGGCGACGCTCTGGACCGACCCTTCGGCCCTGAGCCGCTGGCCGACGCAAAGCGGCTTGAGAAAATCGACGCGGATCGACTTGGTCAGGATGAAGCGTTTGAGGAGGTAGATGGCCGACCAGCTCATGATCTCGTCGAGAATGGTGGTGATCACCCCGCCGTGAACCAGGTTGTCCCAGCCGCAGAGGTGCTCGGGAACCGTCACCCAGGAAACCACCACCTTTTTGTCGGAGTAAAACTTCATTTTCAGGCCGTAGGGGTTGCGCGGCCCGCAGCCAAAGCACAGGTGGTCGCTGCGATTGGGGACGGGTTTCATGCCGGAAGGTATGTTGTCCATGGGCTTTTCTTTCGGGGCGGTGGTTTTCGTCTCCATGTTTCCTCTACTAATAAAAATTTCAGGGATGGGCAAGTCCTACGACCGATCTGCTTGCAATACCGGCCTGGTGGGATCGGCCTTTTCGTTGCCCGGGGCCTGTTGAGACGCCGTTTGCGGTCCTTTGCGCTTGACTTCGGCAAAGAGATCGCACAGATTGCCGCCATCATGGCCGTCAAAGCAAGCCAAGCGCCCCGATCACCCCATCCGCGCCGTCAGGCGCGTGCCCACCAGGAGCCCTTCGTACGTTGAAGTCCAGTTCTCCCAAACGGCGCCGCGTCCTGCGACGGTTGGTGTTGACAGCCGCTATCCTGGCTGCGGGAATCGGCCTGATCGCCACCGGCGGGCTGCTGTGGCTGCAGAGCGGCGCCGGCCAGGGCTGGCTTCAGGCGCGCATTGAACGGGTCATTGGGGGCAGCCTGGGCTGGGAGCGCCTGCGTATTTCCCTTCTCGGCGGCCGACTGGAACTCTCGGGGCTTCAGCTGCACGACCCCGCCGGAGCGCCTGTGGCCGGTTTGCGCCACCTGCTGCTGGTGCTCTCCTGGCCGGCGCTGCTGCAGGGCACGCTGCAGATCAACAGCTTCGACCTGGAAGCCCCGTGGGCGGACCTGGAGGTCGACAGGGACGGCCGCCTCAACCTGGCGCACGCCCTGCGGCCCACGGAAACCGACGATGCCGCCTCCCAGGCCGAGACCGGCGGCGACCTGCCCCTGGACATCGCAATCCGGTTGCTTCGTTTGACCGGCGGCCGGGTTTCGTTCACCTCCGCTGCGGACAAATCGAGCGCCACCCTCGCCGACCTGAACCTTACCGCCGAAGGGCGCTGGTCGACCCAGAGCGCCGCCCTGAGCGTGACCGCCGGCGCCCTGCGCATCCAAAGGCCCGACATGAAAACCGGCCTGGACCGCTTGACGCTTGAGGCCAGCCTCGAAAACGGCGCCCTGGCCCCCCTGCAACTGACAGCCGCCGCGGGCGCCTCGCGCCTGGCCCTGAAGGGAAGCCTGCAAAACGTGTTTTCCGCCCCGCGGATGGATCTGCGCCTGGACCTCGATCTCCTGCTGACGGAATTGCTGGCGGGCTGGGCGTCGGTGCCATCTCTGGCCGGCCGCCTGGCCGGCCGCCTGACCGCCCGGGGGGATCTGCAGGACCCGGATCTGAATCTGAATCTGGTCTGGAAAGACGCTCTTTTGGCCTCGTGCCGGGCGGATGCCGTGCGCCTCGGGGCGAAGCTGCAAGACCGGCGGATCTTCCTGCAAGAGCTTGCGCTCGCGGCCGGCGAGGGCAGCCTTAGGATTCAAGGCGAGGCGGATCTCCAGCAGGCCTTTCCCCGCGGCAAATGGCGCGCGCCCGGGGCTTTGGAGGCCGTCATCTACGACCTGACCCTGGAAAGTCTGGGCCTCGAGTTGGAAAAAGTCTGCCCCTTGCCGGGAATGGCGGGTGGCCGTATCGACGCCACCCTCGCCTTGAGCGGGCGGGGCCTGGTGGGCAAGGATCTTTCGGCGACTGCAAGCCTGCAGGCCGAAGTCCGGGACCTTAAAGCGGCACCCGACACGGCCCAGCCGGGTGCCGATCTCTCCCTGGAGGCAGCCGCCCGCCTGGAAGGCAGCCGCATCACCCTCAGCAGCCTGACGGCGACCGCGGATGACGTGCAGCTTCAAAGCGACGGCAGCTTGGATTTGGACAGCCGGGCCGTTGCAGGCAATCTCAGCCTGCTGGCGCCGGATTTGGGTCCCGTGCTGGCGGCCTTCGGTCGGACGGGGGCCGGGGGGGCGCTCAACATCGACGGCCGGTTAACGGGCACCCTCCAACGGCCGGCGTTCACTTTCCGCGCCGAAGGCGAAGCGCTGGCCTTCAGTCCCTTGCGAATAGGGCGGCTTGGGCTGGCGGCCGAGCTGGCCCCCAGCGGGATGCTGACCATCCGCGAACTCTCCCTGAAAAACAGGGGAACACGCCTGCGGGGCGCCGGCACGGCGGGCGTTTTCGACCCCGAACGCGGTTTCTCCCCCGACCTGCCCCTGGACCTGACGCTGACCTTCGAGAATTTGGCGCCCGAGGATTTTTGGGATCGCCCCGGCACCAGCGGGCGCCTGCAGGGGTCTCTACGTCTGGACGGGCGCCTGGGAAACCCGCGGGCCGCGTTGTCGCTGGCGGGCACGGATGTCGCTGTTGAAAACATCCGGCTGGGCGACCTGGACGCCGCGCTGCGGTTTGAAGCGGGCCGCCTGCAAATCGAACGCCTCGCGGTCCGCAACGGGCGCTCGGCCGCGTCGGCCAGCGGCAGCATCGACCTCCTGGAGGTGGCCTCGGGCCGCTGGCGGGAGAATCCACCGCTGCAGTTGGCGCTCACCGCAGACCGCCTCCAGTTGGAGGATTTTATCCCGCCGCTCACCGGCCGCCTCTCGCTCGAGGCGCGGTTAGAGGGCAGCCTGCGCCGCCCGCTGGGCACCGTGATCCTTACGGGTGCCGATATCGACAGCGGCTACCAGAAATTGCCGGAGCTTTACGTCGATCTCCTGTTGGAAAGCGAGCGGGCCCAGCTGAAACAGCTGGAGGCCGCCGTCGCGGAGGGGCAAAACCTGTTTGCCCGGGGATGGCTTGGATACGACCGGTCGTATGCGCTGGAAATTGACAGCGACCGGATCGCCCTGAAGCACATCGACTTGCTGCAGCGGCATTTTCCCGCAACCGAAGGCCTTGCAGCCCTCAAACTCAATGGCGCCGGCACCTTGAAGGCACCCCGCCTGGACGGAGAGCTGGCCGTGACCGACCTTCGCATCGGGGGCAACCCCGTGCAGGACCTGCGTCTGAAACTCGGGCTGGCAGAGGGTCTGGCCCGGGTCTCGGGCCGTCTCAACTTTGATCTGGCCGCCAGCTACGATTTGAATAGCCAACAGTTTGAGCTGGACGCATTCTTTCAGGACACGGCCCTTGCACCCTATACCCGCATCGCCGGCTGGCCCGATATCGCGGGCCGCCTCAGCGGCACGCTGGCGGCTCGCGGCAACCCCCGGCGGATCGCGGGGATCACCGCGGCGGCGGACATTTCGGATCTTTCCCTGGCCTACCGGGGCATCCGGCTGGTGAGCGCCGAACAACTGCTCTTTTCCATGGCCGACGGCCGCGTGCGGGTTCCCCGCAACCGGTTGAGGCTGCTGGAGAACGGCTGGCTGGAATTTTGGGGGCAGGCGGACATCCGGGGCCCGCTGGACTTTGAAGGGTCCGGGTTTCTGCCGCTCCAGGACCTGACGCCGCTGGCGCTGGATCTCGGCGCTCCCCAAGGGAGCCTGCGGGTCCAAAGCCGCCTGGGCGGAAGCCCGGCGGCGCCGGAGCTCCGTCTGGAGACGGTCCTCAGCGATATCGGCTGCGACCTGCCGGGGCTCGCCACCCGCCTCCACAACCTCAACGGCACGCTGCTGTTGACGCCCGCGAGTCTGCGCATCGATGGTCTCAAGGGGATGCTGGACAGCGGAAGTTTCGAGCTGGCCGGGGGGTTCGATCTGGACGCCTTCACGCCCCGCCGGGCGGACCTGCGACTGACCGCCAAGGCCCTGCCGCTGGCGGTGCCCGACACCCTGGACCTGCTCTTAAACGGCGACCTGCGGCTTTCCGGGACCCCTGAGGATTCCAGCCTGCGCGGGACCCTGACCCTGATCGAGGGCCTCTACTACCGCGACGTCAACCTCAACCCCCTTCAACGATTGGAGCGCCGGCCGGCCCCGGCCCCGGCCCCTGCCCCGACGCACCGCTTTCCCTACCCTTTTCTGAAGAACCTGGGGCTGGACGTTGCAGTGACCTACCGCAGCCCCTTCGTGGTGGACAACAACCTCGCCTCCCTGGAGGTCACCCCGGACCTGAGGATTCGAGGCACCCTGGAGCGGCCCCTGATGGACGGCCGCATTCAGGTGCCCTCCGGCACGATCACCTACTACCATCGGAGCTTCACGGTGGAAAAAGGGGTTGTGGATTTCGTCAGCCCCTACCGCATCGAACCGCTGGTGGCGCTGGAAGGCGAAACCCAGGTGCGCACCTGGCGGATTCGTCTGGCGGTTTCCGGTCCCCTCGACAACCTCCAGTTCACCCTGACCTCCGATCCCCAGGAATCCGATCAGGACATCCTCTCGCTGCTGCTGGTGGGCAAAACCACCGGCGAGCTGGTCTCCGGCGAAGGCGGCCCCAGCGCGTCTCCCGAACAGCTGCTGGCGCAGCTGGTGGCCGGGAGGCTGGTGGAGGAGGTCAAGGAAACCACCGGCCTCGATCAGCTGGAAGTCGAAGCCAAAAGCGAGGGCGAGAGCGGCGCGAATGCCGAGACCAGCATCAAGGTCACCGTGGGCAAGGAACTCTCACGCCGTCTGATGGTCCGCTATGCCACCCAATCCCGGGGAGGTGAGGTCGTTCAGCGCGCCGAGGCCGAATACCGGCTGCTGGAATATTTCCTGTTGACGGCCTTTCAGGACAACCTGGGCGTTTTCGGGGGCGCCCTGTCATACCGCCTGGAGTTTCGCTGATGCCCCGGCCCGCACCGATCAAACCGTGCCCGGCGCGCGCCCGCGGTCCCCTCGCCCCCGCCTGGCGGCTGCTGGGATCGCTTGCGCTCTGGGCGCTCTGCTCGCTGGCGGCCTCTGCGCCGATGGCAGCCGGGCCCCCGGATGAGGCCGGTGCGACGATAGCCGATGTGGTGCTCGACATCCGCACGCACCCCGGCGACCGGACGGACTGGCAGGACATCAGCCGCAGCCTGGTGCGTTTGAAAGCCGGGGACCGCCTGAGCGCCGCCGTACTCGAGAAGACCCTGGCGGCGCTGGCAGCCAGCAACCGTTTTGAAAACATTCACGCCGACACCGTCGAAACCCCGGCCGGACCGGTGCTGACCTTCACCCTGACCCCCTTCCGGCGCATCAAGGTCATCCACATTCAAAACGCCGCGCCCCTGTTTGCGCGCGACATCCGCAACCGCCTGAGCCTCCGCGCCGGCGGCCCATTTCCCGAGGGCAGCCTGGCGGCCCAAGCGGCAACGATCGAGGCGCTTTACCGGGAGGAGGGGTTTGTGGCGCCGCGGGTGGAGGCGGAAGCGAGCCTCGATCCGGCTGACGGCCTCTACGAGATCCGCTTTGTGGTCCACAAAGGGGCCTGGCAGCGTTTGGGGGAGCTTTCTTTCGAGGGCAACCGCGCCTTTTCCGCAGACCGGTTGAAACTTCAGATGCGCGTCTGGCGGGCCAGCCTGCTCGTGGGCAGTGCGGCGCGTTTCATCGAAAAAGACCTGACCGCCGACGTCAAGCGACTGACCGCCCGCTACCGCGCCCGCGGCTTCGCCGACTGCCGGATCACCCCGCTGCTCACCCGGGACGCAGCCGGCGGCGTGGTGGATGTTCTCCTGAAGGTTGACGAGGGACCCCGCTACCGGGTGGAATTCGACGGCAACCAGGCCTTCGGGGATCGGACACTCAGAAAAGACCTGGTCCTCTTCGAGGAGGGAAACCGCAACAATCGCGGGGTCCGCAAAACCGTCCGCAACATCCGGCAGCGCTACCAACAGGCCGGATACGCCGATGTGCGGGTCAAAACCGAACAGACCACCGGCAGCCGCGAGGGGCGGTCGGAAGTCCACCTGGTGTTTCAGATCCTCGAGGGGCCCCGCACGCTGGTGGGCGACATCACCATAAAGGGCAGCCAAGCCCTGACGGCGGAGGCGATTCGTCGCCAGATGGCTACCCGGCTGAAAAAGCCGTTCGTGCCCGCCAACCTGGAAAACGACATTGCCACGCTGACGGAGCGCTTTCTGCGCCTGGGCTTTGGCCAGGTCGCAGTTTCACCCCAGCTGACCTTCAGCCCCGAACGCCGCTCGGTGGCCATCACGCTGGAGGTGGTCCAAGGGCCCCTGCAGCGGGTGAGCGAAGTCGAAATCACGGGTATTGACGCCCCCTTGGTTGCCCAAGCCCGCGATGTAATCGCCCTGCATCCGGGGGAGCCGTTTCGGCGCTACATGCTTCAAAGCGACGAGAATACACTGGCCGCGCTGATTTCGGAAAAAGGGTTTCCCCACGTGACGGTTGCCGGCAGCGCCACCCCGGACCCCGATGCCACCGATCTCAAGCTGCGCTACGCCGTCGACCCGGGGCCGGCAGTGGTGAACGGTCGAATCCATTACGCCGGGAATCTGCGAACCCGCCCAAAGATTCTCGACCGTGAGGCCGGACTACGGCCCGGCGCGCCGTTTTCTCTGAAACAGGCCACCACGGCCCAGCGCAACCTGAGAAATTTGGACGTCTTCAACTCGGTCCAGTTCACCACCGTGGGGCTTCGCGAAAAATGGGAAGAGGTCGAATTTTTTGCGGATCTGGAAGAAAAAAGGCCCTATTTTTTCGAATTGCGGGGGGGCTACCAAAGCGACTTCGGCTTGTTCGCCGACACCCGGGTGGGAGACCATAACCTTTTCGGCATGAACCGTCGGCTCAGCCTGGGCGGCCAGATCAATCAGACCGGCTACCGGGCTGAGTTGGAACTTCAAGACCCCAACCTCTGGGGCACCGGCACGGCCGCCGCCCTGGGCCTGTACACCGAGCGCATCGAGGAGTTCAATCAAAACTTTGAGACCCGCGCCTACGGGGCCGTTTTGGGTTTAAACCGCAAATGGTTCGAAAACTGGCGCACCGGGGTCGGCACCCGGCTCGAGCGCCGGGAGCAAATCGCCACCGGTGACGGTGAAATTACCGACACCTCCGTTATTTTGGGCCGGCGCACCCTGATCGTCACCACCCCTTCACTGCAGTATGACAGCCGGGATTCCTTCATCCGCCCCCGCAAGGGCCTTTTCGCGAACCTCGCAGTGGATATTTCCAAAGGGGTTGAAAAGCCTGAAGACGACTTTCTCAAGTACCGCTTCGAAGGCCGCGGTTTCTGGAGCCCGTTGACCCGCCTGACCCTGGCCGGCACAACCCGCCTGGGCTACATCGCACCCTACGGGGACAGCCGCGACGTGCCCGAGGACCAGCTCTTTTTCCTCGGCGGCATCCGCGACGTGCGCGGCTTTGAGGAGAACCTGCTGCTTTTTGACGCCAACGGCGATGCCGTTGGGGGGCGCGAAGCGCTTTCCGGCAGCCTTGAGGGGCGCATCGACCTGGGTCTGAACTTTGAATTGACCCTCTTCTATGACATCGGTCGGCTGAGCGACAGCAAGGGCGCCGTGGGCGAAGGCGGCTGGCGCGACAGTATCGGCGCGGGGTTGCGCTACATCACCCCCATCGGCCCGATCGGCTTCCTGTATGGCCACAAACTCGATCAGCGCCCGGGGGAAAGCTCCGGCCAGTTTCATTTTGCCATCGGCTACTCGTTCTGACAAACGCCTCGCAGAGACGCCTTCAGCCGTGCGGGCGACGATAGCGCGGCTGCCCGGGGTTTTGGCCCCTCGGAGCCGAAAAAAGGGCGACCGCCGTTGGAATTCTTGAAAAACAAACCGGTCCGTGTCAGAATCTCAATCAGGCGTCCGATGCCGCGTCCGCCAAACACGCCGAAGACCGGGTGCCCTGGCGGCGAGGCGCACCTGCTTTGGGAGCGAAGCGCGAGGGGGGGAAAGATGGCGCCCTACCGGATCATTCTGGCCGATGACCATGCCATGCTGCGGGAGGGCATCGCCAAGCTCATCAACGCGGCCAAAGGCCTGCAGATCGTCGGAGAGGCCTCCGACGGTTTGATGCTCCTGAAGCTGATGCACCACACGACGCCCGATATGGTCATCCTGGACGTGTCGATGCCCGGTTTGCGGGGCATCGAGGCGGCCCAGGAAATCCGCAGAACCTATCCGGCGGTGGCCATTTTGTTTCTGAGCATGCACAAGAAAAAGGAATACCTGCACCTGGCGTTGGCCACGGGCGCCAAAGGCTATATCCTCAAGGAGGATTCCGGCAGCGAGCTGATTCAGGCCATCGCCGAAATCCGCAGGGGAAAAACCTATCTGTCACCGCTTTTCATGAAGGACGTGCCCGCGGATTTCATCCCCATTGAAGGCGGCGCCCCCCCCTCCCCCCAAGAGCCGCTGACGGCCCGCGAAAAGCAGGTCCTGCAGCTGATCGCCGAGGGCAAAACCAGCAAAGAGATCGGCGCGCTTCTTTTCATCAGCATCCACACCGTCCACAGCCATCGGAAAAACATCAAAAACAAATTGGATCTGAGAAAAAATGCCGACCTGGTTCGATACGCCATGGAGAAAGGGTACGCCGATGAATGACAGGGGCCGCGCCGTCAAACAATGACCATTTACATTCGGGCCGTCAGGACCCAGGAAACCTACGGTGCCTCTTTTCATGCCACATTGTGCTGCTTCTGGGTGCGGTCGAAAAACTGTTTGAGCTTTTTCTGCGCGCGGCCGTAGACCGTGGTGGCCGGGTAGTTGCCAAAGCGGTTGGGCTCCCCTGCGGACATGCCGGTCAAAATCGCAATCCCCTCGGCGGCGGTCTGGATCGGGTAGATGTGGAAGCGCCCCTCGCGCACCGCCTCCACGACGGCGCGCTTGAGCATCAGGTTCTGAACGTTGCCTGCGGGAATGACCACCCCCTGGTCGCCGGTGAATCCCTTGAACTGGCACACCTCGAAAAAACCTTCGATTTTCTGGTTGACCCCGCCGATGGACTGGATGCGCCCCTTCTGGTTGACCGACCCTGTGACCGCAACCCCTTGTTTCAAAGGCACCCCCGAGAGACTTGAAATAATAGCAAAAAGTTCCGCCGAGGAGGCGCTGTCGCCGTCCACCCCGGCGTAACTCTGTTCAAAGGCGATGCTGATGGTGAGGCTCAACGGATAGCGCTGGGCGAAGGTGCGGCCGAGGTAGCCGGTCAGGATCAACACCCCCTTGTCGTGGGTCCGCCCGCTGAGGTCGGCCTCGCGTTCGATATTGATCACGTTGGGGGGGCCCAAATAGGTTTCGGCGGTGATGCGCGCCGGGCGGCCAAAGGAAATTTCGCCGATCTGGTGAACCGCCAGGCCGTTGACCTGCCCGACCGCGGCGCCGCTCACGTCGATCAGAATGCTGCCGTCGGCGTAAGCCTCGTGAATCTTTTCCTCGTAGAGATTGTAGCGAAAACGGTACTCGCTGAAGGCTTTGACCACCTGGGTGTCCGTGACCGCCTCCACCCCCTGGCGACGCGCCCAATAATCCGCCTCCTTCAACACGCCGATCACTTGGCCGAACCGCAGCGAAAGCCTGCCTCTGTTGGACGTCGACTTCTGGCTGTACTCGACGATGGCCGCCACCCCGGAAGGCGTGAAGGGCAAGAGCTGCTCCTCGCGGCAGACGCGGGCGATGAAGCGTGCATAGAGTTGGATCGTCGCGGGGCTGCGCTCGACCTCGTCGTCGAAATCCGCCCTGACCTTGAAAATCCGGTTGAATTTGGAATCCTGGTTCTGGAGGGCCTGAAACAGTTCGTAGCCGCCGAGCAAAATCACCTTGACGTCAATGGGGATGGGCGCCGGCCTGAGGCCCACCGAACCCAGCAAGGGGCCGGCGGCCAGGTCTTCGATGTGAAGTTGTTTGTTCTGCAAGGCGCGCTTGAGGCCATCCCAGACGTGGGGGTTGAGCAGCACCTGCTCCATTTCCATGATCAGCGTGCCACCGTCGGCCGACAGCAGCGAGCCGGGCTTGACCATGGTGAAATCAGACGTCAGGGTGCCCATCAGGGCGCGCTTCTCGATCCGGCCGAAAAGGTTTTGGTAGGTGGGGTTGGATTCGAAAATCACCGGTGCGCCGCGGGCGTCGCTGCGGTCCACGAGAATATTGACATCGTAGCGGACCAGATCGGTTGGCGGCCCAGGCTGGGGGCCCCTGCCCTCCTCGCCTGCCGCCCCGCCGGCAAAGAGAGCGACGTTCTCGACGATGTCCTGCTGCAGCTCATCCAGAAACCCGATGATTGCGGTCAAGCCGCGGTATTCTTCCTTGAGGATGCTCAACCGGTTGCTGACTACGAAACGCGTTACCTCGGCGGTCAGTTTCTCAATCTCGTTTTGAAGGGTCTGTTTTAGGCGCCCGATCTCCTTGCCGACAGCCTCCAGTTCGGTTTGCACGGCGGCAATGCTGCCCTCGATTTCACCCCGCTTTTCCTCGGACAACTGCTGAAAGCTCTCCTGGGTGGCGGGTTTGCCGTCAATGATGGGCACCGGGATAAACCCCGCAGGGGTGCGGCTGATCTGAAGCCCCTCTGCGGCCGCTAGTTTTTCCAGCTGGTCCAGTAGACGGGCTCGTTTCTCGGCATAGTTTTTTTCAAGAACACCCCTGCGTTCGAGATAGGATTCATTTTCCAGCGCACTGGGAAGGGCGACCTTGAGGTCCTGGACCACCCGGCCGATCTTGCGGGCAAAAAAAGCCCCCTGACCGGCCGGCATGCGGATAGGCCGCGGCCGATACTCGTCCTTGAAGTTGTTGACCATCAGCCAGTCGTCGGGGGTGGGACGGTTGGCCGCGAAACGGCGAACGAGATCCTGGGTGATGGTGGACTTTCCGGTGCCGTCGCGGCCGGTAACAAAGATGTTGTAGCCCGGGCTGGCCATATCCAGTCCGAATGCGATGGCCTGAACGGCGCGCCTCTGGCCGATGACCTCATCCAGGGGCTCCAGTTCGGCCGTGGTCTTGAAATCGAACAAGTCCGCATCGCAGGCACATCTCAGATCGGCTGCCGCCAGTTCGCGGGGATCGGTCATACGGCTGTCTCCTGGTCAAAGGGCCTGACGCCCGTGATCACCCCCTCGCGGGACGTAAGACAATTCGGTTAAAAATCGGCTCGGCCGTCAGCTCGGATACGGTTACCGATTAAGGAAAACGGGGCAGAAAAATCAGCGGCGCCCTATGTATCGCCCTCTCCAGAACCCATTAAAAGACTTTAAGTTTGTACTATTAACTTATTGAATTCATATTTTTTATTCATTCTTCCGGTTGGGGTGTTCGACGGAGCTTATCATGGCCGCAAGGGTGTCGATCGCCTCGAGGATTTTTTCAAACTCTCCGGGCGCCATGGTTTCGAAGCGCCTCACCAGCAGGTCCCGCAGCGGGTCCGGAGAGTTCTCGATGAAGGCGTTTCCCTCGGGGGTCAGCCGTACGTGAATCTGACGCCGGTCACGGCTCTGGCGGACCCGCTGGACGAACCCCCGTTTCTCCAGCCGGTCCACGATGCCGGTAACGGTGGAATTGTTGAGGTACAGGAACTGGGTCAACGCTCCCAGCGGCAGCGGTCCGCGTTTGTGGATTTCACGCAGGCAGATGAGCTGCGGGACGGTGATCTGATAGCTCTCCTGAATGTACTTGGAGTGAACCGACAGGGCGTGCGCGATTTGGCGCAGTCGCGTGGTAAGGTGCAGGACAGGATCGATCATGGCGGCTTCGGGTCGTATGGCTCGCAACGGAATGGGAAAGCCCCCGAAGGCACCGCTGTTCAGCCGGGGGCGGTCAATGTTGTGCAACTTTCTTATGCCGTGGCGCCGAAATCGTCAAGTTTAGAATTGCCCGCCTTCCGCAGGGGGAAGCTGACTGACTAACGGTGGGTTGACATGTGGCGTGACGGCTGGTAAGATACTTTCTGTTGAAAATGTGCCTATAGAAAAATTTAATCCGGTCGATATTAAACTGCAAAGGGGGGATGCTTCATGAATGTCAAAATTCCCGAAGATCTTTTTTTTGACATGGTGGACCTGCTGGTTGCGCCCAAAGCCCTGCTACCGGCCCAGGGCAACTGCGTGCTGACGATTGAAAACCGCAACCGCGTCCTCGATCGCTTGCTCGTTATTCGACGCGCAGTTGTCCAAACGATCGGGCACCCCCCCTCCGCAGACTATCAGTTCAAATAACTTCTCCGCCCGATCTTCTGGCCCCAGCCCAGGACCCCCCGACCCGGCAGACCCCACGTGCGAGCCTCTGGCGCCAATCTACCGGGGCAGCCCTGGGAGCGTCCCGACCTTCCTGCGCCGGCATCCGCCGCCGCTCCCCGACAAGAAAGCAATGAAAGTTCAGGAGAACAACCATGAATCAAGCCAACGCCGTTTCCCATCGCAGTCTTCGCCTCTATGGCGTGAAATCCTTAGACCAGATCGCCCCCCTGCGCGACCAGCACCCCGCGCTGATACGGGGAATCCAGACAGCCGCAGCGGTTTTTCCGTTCCGCGTCAACAACTACGTCATCGACGAATTGATCGACTGGAAGGCTGTCCCCGATGACCCCATTTTTCGTCTGACGTTTCCCCAGCCGGAAATGCTGGATTCCGTCGACCGACGGAAACTAGAAACCCTCGTGGCGCAAAACGCCCCCGCCGCTGTCATCGGTCAGGCCGCGAAGTGCATCCAAATGCGGCTCAACCCCCACCCCGCCGGTCAGATGGCCTTGAACGTGCCGGTCGAAAACGGCCGGGTGTTTGCCGGCATGCAGCACAAATACCCCGAAACGCTGCTGTTTTTCCCCAGCCAGGGGCAGACCTGCCATGCCTTCTGCACCTATTGTTTCCGCTGGGCGCAGTTTGCCGGGATCGACCGCCTGCGCTTTGCCAACCGCGACCCCCGGCAGTTGGTGACCTATCTTGAGCGCCACCCCGAGGTGACCGATGTTCTCTTTACGGGAGGTGACCCGCTCACCATGAGCGCCAAGGTGCTGAAGGCCTATATCGAGCCGCTGCTTAGGCACAGACCGGGCGGCCTGTCGACGATCCGCATCGGTACCAAAGTCCTGGCCTACTGGCCCCACCGCTTTTTGACCGACCGCGACGCCGACGATCTGCTCTCCCTTTTCTCCAAGGTGACTGCCGGCGGCCTGCACCTCGGCATCATGGCTCATTTCAGCCACCCCCGGGAGCTGGAGCCACCCGCCGTGCAGGCTGCCGTTCAACGCCTGCTGGAAACCGGCGCAACGCTGCGCTGCCAGGCGCCCCTGATCCGGCACATTAACGACGACGCCGACACCTGGGCCCAGATGTGGCGCACGCAGGTCAGGCTGGGGGCGATACCTTACTACATGTTTGTGGAAAGGGATACCGGCCCCAAGGAGTACTTCAAGGTGCCGCTGGCAAGGGCGTACCGTATTTTCACCGACGCCTACCGGCAGGTGTCCGGCTTGTGCCGAACGGTACGGGGACCGTCCATGTCGGCCACCCCCGGCAAAGTGCTGCTGGACGGCGTTACCATGCTGGGAAGGCAGAAGGTGTTCGTGCTGAAGTTTATCCAGGGGCGCAACCCCGAATGGGTCAACCGGGTCTTTTTTGCCGCCTACGACCCGCAAGCCGCCTGGCTGGACGACCTCAAGCCGGCATTCGATGCAGACCGTTTTTTTTACGAGCCCGAGTTAAAGCGTTTGAAAGCCCTTCAGGCAGCGGAAATGGCGGGCCTGGCTTCGGAAGCAACCACAACCTCGGATCTTGAGTGGGCCTAGAATCCTTGCTGCTGGGAATTCTCCCGGCGCCGCAAGGCCCGAAAACAGTCGGGCCGCCGGGGCTGGCGACCGTGTGTTTCAGAGTTCCTTCATCCACGGCGGCTTGCTCTGCTGCCGGCGGAAAGACTCGTAGGTTGTGTTCAGAAAATCCTTGTAGTTTTCGTAAAGCCCCTTAACCACGTAAACCACCCGCACCCGGTTGGGACTGTTTTTCTGCAGCTCGATCAGGGTGCCGCCCTTCTGCCAGAGAACGTGGGGGGCATTGGTGGAGAAGTACTCGCCGGTGAGGTCCCGCTTCACCAGTTCGTATTTGTCGTCCAGATCCTCCATGGTGACTTCAAACAAACTGGGGTCCAGCACGACGATGAGGGCGTCGAGAACGGCCTCGGGGCTGAAAAACAGCAGCAGGCTGCGAACACCCACCATCTCTTGGGGGGAAGCTTTCAGAAACGTGTTGTGCCCTTGCCCCTCCTCCCCGGGGTCGATTTCCCGAAACTGTTTTTTTTCGTACTCCCGGAATTCCCATTGGCGCGTTTCAAGCATCGCCCGCGCCTCGACGTAGGTCGCCTTGCCGATGGCCAGTCCGAACGGGCGGACCACCTCATCGCCAAAACCCACGGCGGCCCCTCCAAGGGACAAGCCAACCCCCAAAAACAGCATGGCAAAAGTTCGCAGCAGCAGCATCGAATCCTCCTTGGCCCGGCACCGGGCCCCTCATAGCCACTTCTTGCGTCGGAAAAAAATCAGCATTCCGGTGGCGGTCGCCACCACAACCCCCCAGAACCACAGATAGCCCCATGGCCATCTGAGCTCCGGCATATACGAGAAGTTCATCCCATAGATGCCGGCAACGAAGGTGACCGGGATAAAAATCGTCGCGATGATGGTCAACACCTTCATGACCTCGTTCATCCGGTTGCTCATCGTTGAAAGGTAGATGTCCACCATCCCCGAAAGAACATCCCGATACGATTCGATCGTGTCGATCACCTGAATGGTGTGATCATAGACGTCCCGCAGAAAGACAATGGTCGACTCGGTGATCAGATCCATCTCCCGCTTGCTCAGACTGCTTAAAATTTCTCGCAGCGGCCAGACCTGTTTGCGGAAAAAAATCATCTCACGCTTTATGTCATGCAGTTCCTGGAGCATTTCGTGGGTAGGATAATCCAGCAGCTCCTCTTCAATGTCCTCGATTTTTTCACCGAAAGTTTCCAGGATGATAAAATACTGATCCACGATGGCATCCATCAGGGCGTAGAGCAGGTAATCGGCCCCGCTGCGGCGAATGCGCCCCTTGTCTTTTCTGAGGCGCTCGCGCACCCCGTCGAAAACATCTCCCGGAAGCTCCTGAAACGACATTAAATACCGCTCGCCGAGAATCAGGCTGACCTGCTCGGCGCGGATGTGCCGGGCGGCCGGGTCGTAACGAAGCATTTTGAGGACCACGAAGAGGTAGTGATCAAATTCTTCGGTCTTTGCCCGCTGGCCGGTGTTGACGATGTCCTCCAGGGTCAGGGGGTGGATGGCCAAAGCGTTGCCGATCCTTTGGATCAGGTCGAGGTCCTGCAGCCCGTCGATGTTGAGCCATGAAACCGTGGGGTGGTTCTTGAAGGGCAGGACCGATTGGATTTCACGCACTTCCTTTTCCCGCAGGTCGCTTTCCTCGTAGACAATAAGGTAGATGCGGCTTTCCGCTTGGCCTTTTTCACCGATATGCACCAGGGTTCCCGGTGGCAGACCGGCTTTTTTGGATGCTTTTTTGATGGCTCTCGTCATTTATAATCCTTGGGTGTCACCGGGCCAGGAGAGCGTCGTCAGCCGTCCAGGTCATTTTTCCAAAGCTGTTGCAAAACGCGGGTGAATTTGTATAATTTAAAATTATGAAATTTTTCCGTCAAGGCAAATAAGCCCTATTCTGCCCCTCGGCAAAGAAAATCCCTACCCGATGCAAATGCACCATCAAACGGGACAACGAGGGAGCCCCGACATCGTCAAAGATGGCGCCCGCCAAAGAGCCATGAAAAAAAATATCGGCTTCATCGGCACCCGTTTTGCCGGAACCGACGGCGTTTCACTGGAGGCCAGCAAGTGGGCCGAGGTTCTGAACAGCCACAACGGGCACCACTGCTTCTGGTTCGCGGGCGAACTCGACAAGCCGGCAGAGCAAAGCCTGCTCGTCGCCGAGGCCCATTTCCACTATCCCCAAAACCGCTGGATCAATGAGCGGGTCTTCGGCCACAATGTGCGCAAGGCATCGGTAACCGAAACCATCCACGCCGTAAAATCGCTTTTGAAAGTCCAGATCAACGAATTCATCGAACGCTTCCAAATCGACACCCTGATCGCCCAGAACGCCCTGACGATTCCCATGCACGTGCCGCTGGGGGTCGCCCTGACCGAAATCATCGCCGAAACCCAGATACCCACCATCGCCCACCACCACGACTTTTACTGGGAGCGTAACCGTTTTCTGATCAATGCGGTGGGGGATTATCTGCGCATGGCCTTTCCCCCCAACCTGCCCAACATGGCCCACGTGGTGATCAACTCCTCGGCCCAGGAGGAACTGGCCCTGCGCACCGGCATCTCATCCTCGGTGATTCCCAATGTTTTCGATTTCGAAAACCCGCCGGTAACAGCCGACGAGGACACCGTCGAGTTCAAAAAATCCATCGGGCTGGCCCCCGAAGACATGATCATCCTGCAGCCGACGCGCATCGTGCAGCGCAAGGGAATCGAGCATGCCATCGCCCTGGTGGAGGAACTCAACGACCCCCGGTGCAAACTGATCATTTCCCATGAGGCCGGTGACGAGGGGATGGAGTATTTCGAGTGGCTCAAAGGCAACGCCCAGGAGCGCAATGTCGACCTGCGCCTGCTGAAGACCAGCGCCCTGGACGCGTCAACCCCCGAACGGGACCGCGCGGCCGCCCCCCACTCCCTCTGGGATGTCTACCCCCACGCCGATTTCATCACCTACCCGAGCCTTTACGAAGGCTTCGGCAACGCCTTTCTGGAGGCGGTCTATTTCCGCAAGCCGCTGTTGATCAACCGCTACACGATTTTTATCAAGGACATCGAACCCCGGGGCTTCGACCTGGTGGTCATGGATGGCTACCTGACGCGCAGGAATGTGCAGCAGGTTCGCGAAATATTGGCCTCGCCGGCGCGCCGCCAGCAAATGGTGGATCACAATTACGCCATTGCGGCGCGCTATTTTTCCTATGCCGTATTGCGCAAACAATTGAACTACCTGCTGATGAACTTCTTCGGCGTGGAAAACTGAACCGCTGCGCCCATTCAACCCGGTCACGGGCGGCCGCAAGCCGCGCCTCTGCAGACTCACATTACCGGCCCGTTCTCCGTCGGGGGGATGGGAGGGAGAGGGTGCCAGTCAATTGCGAAACCAACCCCATATTCTGACCCCAGCGGTCTTGGGCAGATTTGCGGTTCTCATCAGCCTGCTGATCCTGGCCGCCTGCGGGGTGGCCCACTCCCAGGACGCCCAATCGGAAAGACCCGATTTCTCGTCCCTCGAAAAAACCGCTCAGGCCGCGCTCCAGGCCGAAAAGAATGCCCTCGCCAAACTCGAAAAAAGCTACCCGGACCAGCAAAAAGAGATTCAGGACCTCTCAGCCGAGATCGACTTCAAGAAAATTGAACTCTCCACCATCGGCAACCTGCTCCTAACTCCCGCGACGCGCATCGAGGACCTTGAAAGAGCCTGGGGAGAAATTCACGCCACCATCGAGCAGCTGGACAGGCGTCTGACCGGCTTAAACCAAAAACTGGACACCGTCGTGAGGCTCGAAGAGCAGGTGGCAGAGCAGCGGACGCTTGCCCAGCAACAACTCAATGCCCTGAAAGATGAGGACCGGCGCGCCCCCGAGGGCCAGGCCCTGATCGGCGACATCGAAGCCCTGATGCGCAGCCAGAAGCAGCGTGTGTCCATCCTGGCCGAGTTGCAATCCGGCTACCGTGAGGTGATCACCGGGCTCACGCAAACCCGGCAGGCGTTCAATGGCCTGAACGAAAAATTCGGCCAGGAGATCCAGACCAAAAAGCGCGCGGACCTCTTTCAGCGAACCGTCAATCCGCTGATCAGCCTCGGCTGGAAGAACATCGGCGGTGAACTGGCGCTTGTGGTTGAGAGGTTTCGCAAAATCGCCTCATGGGAGCATTGGCTGACGCTGTTGGGCTCGCTGCTGGCAAGCAGGGGGCTGTTGCCGCTAACCGCCGTGTTGCTCTATCTGCTATCCCTTATCCTGATTCTGCGCCTGCGGCGTTTCTGCCGGTGGCTCAGGGAAAAACCCTTCAGCGCCGAGTATCCCTGGCGCCGCATGGTCATCCGGCTTTTGGAAGGCAGCCTGCCGCTGCTGGGAACGCTGGTTTTCTTCTATCTTTTCTTTCATGCCCAAAAGCTCTTTGAAACCCTTCCGGTGCTCCAGGCAACCTTCTATTTTCTGCTGACACTGCTTTTCACCGGTTGGGGGCTTGGTTTCATTCGCCTGCAATCCCGACAAGACCCCCCGCTCCTTCCCACCGTCTGGCTACCCCACCTGAGACTCCTCCTGCGACTGGTTCGCGTCTTTGCAGCGGCCTATTGGCTACTGGATGTGGTGCTCGACTCCGGGGAGGTTCTCAAGACCTTGACCCGCATCGCTTTCGAGGCCGCCCTTTTGGTCTGGGTCTTTCGATTCCGGCCCCAATTCAGGGCCCAGCCCATGCCGGCGGTGGCCCCGGAGCTGTGGCAGAGGCTCCTTCGCCCGACGCTCTCGGCGCTGGCCTACATTATTTTCATCGGCGGGGTGGTTCTCGAGCTGGCCGGCTACGGTGCCCTGGCGCTCTATTGGTTCACCTCCTGGGGGAAGATCGCAGCGGCGCTTTTCTGGGGGGTGCTTTTTTTTCTGGTCCTGGGGGAGTGGGACCAGCGGTTCTACCACAGGCCCGAGGAGGACGATGCGCCCCAGAAACGGAAAGCCCAGCCCTTTCGCTGGGCCGTTTTTCAGCTCTGTTGGCTGGTTTGGGGCGGCCTGCTGGCGGTGTCGCTGGTCCTGGCCTGGAGCGGCACCCAGGCTGTTTTTTCGGGGCTTTTGCGCGTACTGCGCTTTCCCATCACTTTCGGGTCCTTTAGTTTCAACCTGATGGGCTTTTTGACAGCCGCCCTGATCCTGTTTTTCACCCATCTGCTGGCCCGTTTGTGCCGCCACCTGATGTCCACCCGGGTGCTCGCCCGCAGCGGGCTGGAACCCGGCCTGCAGAATTCGGTGATCAGCATCACGGTCTACCTGGTGTGGGGGTTGGGGGTGCTGGTGGCGCTGAACGCCTTCGGCGTGGGCGGCACATCCCTGACCGTGGCCTTCGGCGCCTTGAGCATCGGGCTGGGGTTCGGCCTGCAAAACATTTTCAACAATTTCATCAGCGGCATCATCCTGCTTTTCGAGCGGCCGATCCAGGTCGGCGACGCGGTGGAAATCAACGGCACCTGGGCGGAGGTCAAAAAAATCAACTTTCGCTCGACCGTCGTGCAAACTTACGACAACGCCTCGCTGATCATTCCCAACTCGGAGTTCATCAGCAGCCAGGTGACCAATTGGAGCTTCCGCGACCTCAGCCTGCGCATCAAGATCAGCGTCGGGGTCGCCTACGGATCCGACACGGAGCTGGTCCGCAGCAGCCTGCTGGAAATTGCCGATCGAACCGCCAAAGTGCGCCCCTATCCTCGCCCGGATGTGCTCTTCACCGATTTCGGGGACAGCGCCTTGATCTTCGTGCTGCGGGTCTGGACCGACGTGGACAGCATGCTCAATGTCGGCACGGCCATCCGCTTCGAAATCGACCGGGTCTTTCGCGAGCGCAAGATTGAAATCGCGTTTCCCCAGCGTGACGTTCACATTCGCTCCTGCGTCCCGGCGCAGCCCGCAAATACCTTCAGCGCCGATGGACTAACCCCGGAAAAAAAGCCACCCGCCCCACCGGCCGACCCCGGGATCAAACCAGAAACCGTCTGAAAAACTTCGCCGGGTGGCGAATTCGGGAAAATTGGAAACAGAAACCGGGCCCCACGCTCCCGTGAGGCCCGGTTTCTGTTTCGTATTCAGGTTAAGCCGCTTGGCTTTGAAACACGATGGCGCCGTTTTCCTCAACGGCCCGAACATGACTGCCGGGGCCGACACCGCCCTCCAGAATGGCCAGCGAGAGCGGATTTTCCAGGTATTTCTGGATGGCCCGTTTGAGTGGTCTGGCCCCGTAAAGCGGATCGTAGCCTTTTTCCGCCAGGAGTTTTTTGGCTCCCTCGGAGAGTTCCAGGGTGATCTGCCGTTCCGCCAGGCGCCGGCCCAGTCGTTGGATCTGGAGATCCACGATCCGGGCGAGCTGCGCGGGGGTCAGGTTGTGGAAGACAATGGTCTCGTCCACCCGGTTGAGAAATTCCGGCTTGAAGGTGGCCCGCAGGGCGTCCATCACCCGCCGCCGCATCTCCTCGGGCCGGGTCGCGCCGAGCTCCTGGATCCACTGGCTGCCGACGTTTGAAGTCATGATGATGATGGTGTTCTTGAAGTCCACCGTTCGCCCGTGGCCGTCGGTCATCCGGCCGTCGTCCAGAATCTGCAGCAGGATGTTGAACACCTCGGGGTGGGCTTTTTCGATTTCGTCGAACAGCACCACGGTGTAAGGCCTGCGGCGAACCGCCTCGGTCAGGTAGCCGCCCTCCTCGTAGCCGACGTAGCCCGGGGGTGCGCCGATCAGCCTGGCCACGGAGTGCTTCTCCATGAATTCCGACATGTCGATGCGCACCATGGCCTGGTCGCTGTCAAAGATGAAAGCCGCCAGGGCTTTGGCCAACTCGGTTTTGCCGACCCCCGTTGGTCCCATGAAGATGAAGGAGCCGATGGGCCGGTTGGGGTCCTGCAGGCCGCTGCGCGCCCGCCGCACGGCGTTGCAGACCGCTGTCACCGCCTCGTGCTGGCCGATGACGCGCTCCCCCAGCCGGTCTTCCATGCGCAGCAGCTTCTCGCGCTCGCCCTCCAGCATCTTGCTCACCGGGATCCCGGTCCACTTGGCGACCACCTCGGCGATATCCTCGTCGTCCACCTCCTCCTTGAGCATTTTGCGGTTTTCCTGAAGGGCCGCGAGATCCTGGTTGGCCTTCTCCAGCTGGCGGCCCAGTTCGTTCATCCGGCCGTAGCGGATCTCGGCCACCCGCGCCAGGTTCCCCTCGCGTTCGGCCTGCTGGGCCTCCACCCCGAGCTGCTCCTGGGTCTCCTTGATCTTGCGGATGGCCTGGATGAGGTCTTTTTCGTTCTGCCAGTGGGCCTTCATGGCCGTCATTTCCTCGCGCAGCTCGGCGGTCTCGGCTTCCAGTTTCGCCAACCGCTGGCCGGAGGCGGCGTCGGTCTCCTTTTTCAGCGCTTCGCGCTCGATCTCATTCTGGGTGATCTTGCGCTGGATCTCGTCGATCTCCAACGGCATGCTGTCGATTTCGATCCGCAGTCTGGAGGCGCACTCGTCGATCAGGTCGATGGCCTTGTCGGGCAGAAAGCGATCGGCGATGTAGCGGTCCGACAGGGTTGCAGCGGCCACGATGGCGGAGTCCTTGATGCGGACCCCGTGATGGACCTCGTATTTCTCCTTGAGGCCGCGCAGGATCGAGATGGTGTCCTCGACGCTGGGCTCCTGGACCAGAACGGGTTGGAACCTGCGCTCCAGGGCGGCGTCCTTTTCGATATACTTGCGGTATTCGTTGAGGGTCGTGGCCCCGACGCAGCGCAGGGTGCCCCGGGCGAGCGCCGGTTTGAGCATGTTGGAGGCATCCATGGCCCCCTCGGCGGCACCAGCGCCCACCAGGGTGTGCAGCTCGTCGATGAAGAGCACCACCTCACCCTCGGCGCGCTCTACTTCTTTCAAGACCGCCTTGAGACGGTCTTCGAATTCACCCCGGTATTTTGCGCCGGCGATCAGAGCCCCCATGTCCAGCGCCACCAGCCGGCGGTTTTTGAGGGTTTCGGAAACGTCCCCCTCCACGATCCGCTGGGCGAGCCCTTCGACGATGGCGGTTTTGCCCACCCCGGGTTCACCGATCAAAACCGGGTTGTTTTTGGTGCGGCGCGAGAGAACCTGAACAATGCGCCGGATTTCATCGTCGCGGCCGATGACCGGATCCAGCTTTCCCAAGCGCGCCAATTCGGTCAGGTCCCGGCTGAATTTGTCCAGGGCCTGATACTTTTCCTCCGGGTTGGGATCCGTAATGCGCTGGGCACCCCGGATGTCCTTCAGCACGGTCAAAATCATCTCGCGGGTGACGCCGCTGCGCCCCAGAATCCGCCCGGCTTGCCCACTCTTGTCGTCGGCCAGCGCCAGGAGAATATGTTCGACGCTGACATATTCATCCTTCATCTTCGAGGCTTCCGCGAACGCCGCCTCCAGCAGACTGTTGGTGCGCTGGGAAATGTAACGGTCGCCGCCGCCACTGACCTTGGGCAGCTTTTCCACCACCGCGGCCGCATCCCGAGCCACGGCATCGACCGAAACACCGAGCTTCTGCAGGATGGCCTGGGCCACGCCCTCTTTCTCGGCCAGCATGGCCACGAGCAGATGTTCCGGCTCGATCTGCTGGTTTTGGTTGCGGGCGGCCAGGGCCTGCGCTTCCTGGACCAGCTGCTGGGATTTCACCGTGAACTTGTCAAAACGCATAATCACCTCCAGAATTGCGTCAGAGTTACCCATCTGTTTGGATGGCACATTATTTGCTTACGGAAACTTAACCATTTATGGGTCTCTGTCAACCGCAGGGGGACGAGGGGAGAGGGTCCACGGGTGGGGAGGCCGGCTGAACCGGGAGGGAGGCGCCTGGAAGATAGAATCATTGGGTGAGCGGGGAAACCCGTATCACCATGAGGGGGTCTCAGGGGCCCGGCAAAAAAAATTGCTCCACCACGCTGTCCCTTTGGCCCGCCCCCGGCGTTACAACCAATCGGCACTGGATCCGGAAAGCGGCGTTGCAGACGCCCGGCAGAGGAATCAAACTCCGTTGCCACCACCCGGAATTCCGGGTTGCCCCAGGGTCAAAGGGCGGGGATGGGAAAGGGGCCGAGCCCCAACCCCCACCTGAAACGATGGGGTCGATTATTCCCCGATGGTTTTTTCCACGGCCTCCAGCCGCGCTTTACAGCGGATGCAATAGGTGGTGACGGGACGGGCCTTGAGACGATTGATGGAAATCTCTTCGCCACACATTTCACAGATCCCGTAGGTGCCGTCCTTGATGCGGTCGAGTGCGCTGATGATTTTCTTGAAAAGGCGGCTCTCCCGGTCCCGAATCCGGAGCAGAAAGTTGCGATCGCTTTCAAAGCTGGCCCGATCAGAGGGATCCGCCAGGTTGTCGCTCGGATCTTTCATTCCCAGGCGGGTGCTGTCCGCCTGCAGTAAAAGCTCCTCCATCCAGTTGGTCAATAGCGTTTTGAAGAAGTCGAGATCCTCTTCTTTCATCTTTTCTTCCGTTTCCGATGGGTCATTTGACTTTTCAGGCAGGCGCGACATGGCACTACTCCCCCGGCAGGATTTCAAAGGAGGAGACGGTGAGGATCTTGACGTCGTCCTCTTCTTCGACCGAGCCACTGACTTTGACCCTTTCGCCGATGTGGTTCAGGACCAGTTCGTTACCCTTTTCGTTGTCGGCCACCTCATAGGTCTGGCCGTCGTCGGCAACCACCTGGTAGCTGTCGTTAATCTCACCGGTGAGGGTGACCTGCTCGCCGCAAAAAACCACAGCAGGCCGGCACCCGATCCCATACATCAGCATCGCCAACACCAACAACAGGGCCTTGCTTTTTGCCACCGCCATCTTTCTTCCTCCGCCATGAAAGTGAAATTGATTCGACACACGGTCTGGAGCGCCCGGAATATGAGCGAAAGTTGCATTGCAACTAAAGTGCCAGTTCACGCTAAGGCACCTGTTGGTTTTTTCAACCCCTCAGCAAAACCGCCAGAGCAGTCATTTCAAGGGGGTTGACGCGGCCAGGGGGAATTTAAAATCAGAACGGCAAATTCCGCCGAACCTCCCGAGTTCCGGAGTTTGAACCCGAGTCAGAGGGATTAGCACGTTTTAATCAATAAAACCGGTTTGTTGTTTAATAAAAAGAACCGGGGAGGCTGTTTTCAACCCCTGCAGAACTTGAAGTTCCGAATTTTGCCCCATGGGCCCACCCCGTATGGGCATGACAGGGGCCCCAGTTCAATTTGGGGGGCGCTTCCGGCCGCGGATGCAAAAGCTGCCGGTCAACCGGTCCCACCAAAAAGATCTTTCCCCACCACGAACAGCGCTGTCTGGCACATGATTTGCTCTTTTCGAAGCAAGCTTCAGTTCCCCTCCCCGGCCGGCCGTTTATTTGGCGAACAGGTTGATCGCTCCATGGAAAAGATGATACGAATAAAAGGCATCGTCATTCCCATTGACTGGGATCCGGGGGGAAGGGTGGTGGCTGTTGCCATTGCAACCTACGATGAGGGCTTTTACCCGGTCGCCCTGCATGCCAAAGGGCCGGAGTTGATCGCCCACCTGCGCCAAACAATTCAGGCCGACGGCCGGATTGAAACCCGGGATGGTCACCAGACAATCAGGATTGATCGGTACACGCTCCTGGGGCCCATCCAAGCGGCCCTCTTTGCGGATGATCGCCCCCCGCCAAATCCGACCACCTGACGGAGGAATTCAAGATGACGCGCATTTCGAACAGACAGCTTCGGATTTCCATTTTTTTGCCGCTCGCGTTGCTCTGCTTGGCGGTTTTCGCAGCCCCGGCAATTGCGCAGAACGTGGTGGTGACCGTGGTGGGTGTTGTCACCGAGGACAGCCAACTGGTTGCCGATGACGGTGAAATTTACGAGGTCGCCGCCTCCCGCGAGGGGGAAGCCGTCAAGGAACTGTTGGACAAACGGGTTCAGGTCACCGGATCGGTTTCGGAGCAAAACGGGATCAAAATCATTGAGGTCACCTCCTACCAGGTCATCAAATGATTTTCCCCCAACGCGTTTGCATTTCCCGGCCACGGGCCAAACTGAAAGACAAAACGGGGCCATCATCGTCTTTTCAACCGAGGCCCTGAAGACCGGCAGTTCCCCTGCCCCCATCGCCGCCAAGTTGATCAAGCCCCATCGAAAAGGGGGCTGCGGTCTGCGCATCCCCCCATTTTCGCACCCAAAGCACAGTGTTTAAGCCGACCGTCCGCCAACGCCCCGGCGCCCTGCTTGGGCCGTTTTGAGGGTCAGCCATCGAAGTCGTCGTTGTTTCTGCGTCGACCGTGGCGCTTGCGCCCCTTGTCTTTCCATCCGGCCCCAGCGCTGTTTTCGGTTTTTTCCTTTTTTCGGCGACACTCCGGGCAACGCCTCGGGGTGTCGAACCCTTTTGCGTCGCAGCGCGCTTGCTCAGCCACCGTAAAAACAAAAGATTTTCCGCATTGCATGCAATCAAGAACCATGTCTTTCACAGCGTTCCTCATTCACCGGGAGTTTGGCCCCGGCAAGTTACAAAACCTCAAGTAGGCTAAAAGGCGCCCCCGGAACCATGCCTGGGGAGTGATCCGTGATTCAGGGGAAATGGGGGTTAGAATTCTTCGGATGCAGCAATCCATATGCCAAGATCAATCTTTTTCCGGCCAAGCACACAGTGGCCGGCCGCGCCCGGCTCGAACATCCAGCGCCGAGAAACCCGATTTTCCCCCCAAACAGGCGTTTATCAAGGTTTTGGAAATTTTGGCAACTTCGGCCTGAACGCTTATTGGGCCGGCGCGCAGGTGCTGGCAAGGCGCCGGTTCACCGGAGCACGGGGATCTGCCCCTCAAAACCTTGGCCGCGGCGTGAAAAAACCGGAACCGCGAATTCTGAAACCACGCCATTAACGCCATGCGACTGCACTTGCCGGCGAAAACCCAGCCAGCGCCGGCGGTATTCTTTGGATTGACTTTTCAGGAAATTACCAATATACAGACTACCCGATTAACCATTTGAATTTTTTCTTCATTTTTTCGTTACAACCACGGATGGGCCTCCCGGCTGGGCGGTGGGCCCGCCGCGGGAGGATCGAATGAAATCAGTCCTCATCGCCTCCTCGCAAACGGAAACCAGCTCCCGAATTCAGTCCCGGCTGAAAAATGAGTTCGCCATCGAGCGCGTGGCGACCCGCGCCGAGGCCTTGGCGGCGCTGCGGAGCAGACGACACGATTTGGTCTTTGTTGATCTTGAGGTCCTCTGCGAATCCGACCCGCAGGAGGATTTCACAGACGCCCTGCAGGCCTTCTGGCGCAGCCACCCCGCAACCAAGGTGGTGGTTGTCACACCCCAGGACACCCTGCGGGAAGCGGTCATGGCCGTCAAGGCCGGAGCCAGCGACTATATCCTGTGCCCCATCAATTCCGAAGAGCTTGCCTTTGTCACCCGCAAAATTTACGAAGCCTCCATCCGCCAATCCGAACTGGATTACCTGCGGGACCGCTTTTGGCAGGCAGAGGACCACGAAGTCCTGCAGACCCGCAGTGATGCGATGCGGCAGGTATTTTACAAAATCAGATCCGTTGCCCCGACCCGCAGCACTGTCCTTCTGGCCGGGGAAACCGGCACCGGCAAAAGTGTTCTGGCCAAGCTGATTCACCGCCACAGCAACCGCCGCGACTGTCAGTTCATAAGCGTCCACTGCGGCGCCATCCCCGACACCCTCCTGGAAAGTGAACTCTTCGGCCACGAGAAAGGCGCCTTTACCGGCGCCGTGCGCAAAAAACTCGGCAAGTTCGAAATTGCTAAAGGCGGGACGATTCTGCTGGATGAAATCGGCACCATCACCCCGGCGGCCCAGATAAAACTGCTGGGCATCCTGCAGGACGGGATTTTCCAACGAGTGGGAGGTGAAGACACCATCGACGCCAACGTGCGGGTGATCGCCGCCACGAATGCCAGCCTCAAGGAAATGGCGGAAAGCGGCACTTTTCGCAAAGACCTTTTTTACCGGCTCAATGTTTTTCCAATCGAGGTGCCGCCCCTGCGGGCGCGTCGGGAAGACATTCCTTTTTTCGTGGCCGGTTTCCTGGATAAGCTCAACAGGTTCCAATCCAAGGCGATTCATGAGGTACACCCCCAGGTTCTCGCTGCATTGCAGCGCTACAACTGGCCGGGAAACATCCGGGAACTGGAAAACCTGGTGGAGCGGGCCTACATATTGGAAAAATCGGCCGTGCTGACCCCCGAGAGTTTCCCCGGCGAATTGTTTGAATGCCTCCCCGCCTCAACCGAGATCCACCTTGACGCGGCGCTGGGGTTGGCCGAGGTCCGCCGGATCGGCATCGCCCAAATCGAACGGCGTTATCTCCAAGAGCTTCTCAGCCGTAACCACGGACGCATCAAACAGTCTGCCTTCCAAGCGGCCGTGACCACCCGCCAGCTTCACAAGCTTATGAAAAAACACGGCATCCGCAAAGAGGAATTCAAACATCGCCGTTAAAAACGGCCCAACCGGTGTCCTCACCGTCGCCCAGCCTGTGAGGGTTGGCCGTTCGCCGCGGACACTTCGGATCGGGTCGGTCTTTTGTAATACTTTTGTAAAATCCCCAAACCGGCTTGTCTCCCGCCCTGCCATCGGCGTAAGTTCCTGCCAGCCGACCGACTGCCGAAAATTGTGCCTCCGACGGACCCATCGCCGTCTTTCGACAGCACCTGGAAGGAGCCTGTCAGATGAAACCCTTCAGATTGATTCCCGGACCCCTCCGTGGGGTCCTGGTCCTGAGCATCTACCTGATCAACACCTTGTTTTGGACGTTGCCGCTTTTCAGCCTGACCCTTTTGAAGTTCGTAATTCCCGTTCCCGCTTTTCGCCGTTTCGTGACCCGCATCCTGCACGGGCTGGCAGCCCATTGGGTGGCGGTCAACAACTTCACCCAGCGTCTTTTCTGCGGCACCCAGTGGGAGGTGACGGGGCTGGAAAACCTGCGTCCCCGGGGCTGGTATCTGGTGGTCGCCAACCATCAGTCGTGGGTGGACATCCTGGTCCTGCAGCGGGTATTCAACCGCAGGATTCCGCTGCTGACCTTCTTCATCAAAAAGGAATTGATCTGGTTTCCCCTTCTGGGGCAGGCTTGGTGGGCGCTGGATTTCCCCTTCATGAAACGCCATTCCACCGCTTACCTGAAAAAGCATCCTGAAAAGCGGGGCGAAGACATCGCAGCCGCGCAAAAGGCGTGTGAAAAGTTCAAGCACCAGCCCATCGCCCTCATGAACTTTATTGAAGGCACGCGCTTCAGCCCCGAAAAAAAGCGGCGCAGCGGCTCCCCCTACGCCAACCTGCTGCGCACCAAAGCCGGCGGGATGGCGCTGGTCTTGAACACGGCGGGCCAGCAGCTGCACCGCATACTTGATGTCACCATCGTCTACCCCGATGGCCGCAAGAGCTTCTGGGAATTTGCCTGTGGCAAGATCGGCCGGATCCATGTGCAGGTCGATCAGATCCCGGTCTCGCCGTGGATGATCGGAGACTATGTCGAAGACCGGGTCTTCAGGCGAAAATTCCAGGCCTGGCTAAACGACCTGTGGACCCAAAAAGACCAGCGTATCACAGCACTTCTGGACGCCACCCGAACCGCCGATTCCGGGATGCGGGCCCATCCGGGCGCCGAAGCGCCGCACGCCGAGGAGCTGCAGTCCGATTCGCGCAAGGCGGTCCAGAGCATGCCGTAACGTCACCTCCCGGGGGGGTCTTTTCCGGGCCCCTTAACCCCTTGGGCCAGGCGTTGCACCCAAATGGGGCGCATCCTTTGACAAGCGGGCTGAATTTCCTGCAATCTCGACCATCTCAGCTACCATTTCAAACCACCGAACTCCCCGCAAGCCTCATCGCCAGATATCACTATAGCCGTTTCAGGGGGCTTTCCGAAGGCCGGTCCGTCGTTCCGCCGGCGGGTTGCGAAAACCGTATCGCCGTCTTGATCATGCTGCCCCGATTTGACTTTTAAGCTGTCACCCTTTAAGATTTTTTGGGTATGGGTTGACTCGGGCCCGCGGTCGCCGGCCCGGTCCCAGTAAACCCCCTGAGGAAAGGCGGTCCACCCCATGGTCCTGGTAATCGGTGAGATATTATTCGACGTGTTTCCGGATTACCGCCGGATTGGCGGCGCGCCTTTCAATTTTGCATTTCACCTGCACCGCCTGGGTGAACCGGTGCGGTTCGTCTCACGTATCGGGATGGATGCACCCGGACGCGAGGTGCTGGCCTTTGTGGAGGGGTGCGGTCTGAACGCCGGAGATCTTCAGCTGGATCCGGAGCACCCAACCGGGCAGGTGCAGGTCAGCCTGGACAAGGCCGCCGTGCCCACCTTCGATATCCTCCCGGACATGGCCTACGACCACATCCAAATAGACGACCGGCTGCAAAACCTGCTGGCCACCCCGCTGCGTCTGATCTATTTCGGGACCCTCGCCCAGCGCACGCCGCAGGGTTTTCGCACCCTGCAAGCCCTGCTGAGCCGCCGCCACCCGGAAACCCGCACATTCTGCGACATCAACCTGCGCCCCGACAGTTACAATGATCAGGTCATCCGCGCTTCTCTCCGCCAGACCGACGTCCTCAAGCTCAGCTCCGAGGAGCTCCAGATGCTGCGCGGCATCGTGGGCGGACCGGCCGAGGAGCGCGCCCTGGTCGATCGGCTGCGCAGCGAATTCGACATTGCGGTGGTGGTCCTCACTCACGGGGCGGCGGGCAGCGCGTGGCATTCCCGGGAGGGCAGTTGCCATCTGGCCCCGCCGCCGCTGGCCGCTGTCGCCGACACGGTGGGAGCCGGCGACGCTCACGCCGCCATGACCGCAGTGGGCTATCTGCGGCAATGGCCCCCGGCCAAGACCCTCGCGGCGGCCAACCGCCTGGCCGCCGCGGTCTGCACCATTCAGGGGGCCCTGCCCGAGAGCGATGCTTTCTACGCTGAAATGGGCCTTATCTCGGGAGGGTGATCCGATGAGCGAAAATGGGCTTTATATCCAGATGTTCAGTCTCCACGGCCTGGTGCGCGGCAGCAACCTGGAACTGGGGCGCGACGCCGATACCGGCGGTCAGGTGAAATACGTGATCGAACTCGGAAGAGCCTTGGCCGAACTGGAGGGGGTCAGGCAGGTGGATCTTTTCACCCGATTTCTAGCAGACAACGCCCTTTCCGAGGATTACGCGCGGCGGGTGGAGCAGGTGGCCGACCGCTTTCGCATCGTGCGAATCCAATGCGGCGGCCGCAAATACATGCGCAAGGAACTGCTCTGGCGGCATCTGGACGAATTCGTGGACAAAACCATCAAATTTATCAAGAACGAAAAGACCCTGCCGGACATCGTCCACGGCCACTACCCCGACGCCGGTTACGCGGCGATGCAGCTGACCCGCATCTTCGGGGTTCCTTTCATTTTTACCGGCCACTCCCTGGGCCGGGCCAAAAAGCAGAAGCTGCTGGCCGAAGGCTTGAAGGAGGATGAGATCGCCCGCAAATACCGCATCGATCAACGGATCCGGGTGGAAGAGGAAATCCTGAAGTATGCCGATTTGATCGTCACCAGCACCCACCAGGAGGTTCAGGAGCAGTACGGAATGTACCACAATGGCGGGCTGGCGGATTTTCGGGTCCTGCCGCCGGGCATCGACATCGAGAAATTCTATCCCTACTACCACGACCTGCTGCCGGAGTCCGAGCGCAGCGAAACCGCCCTATACGCCCAAGCCAAATTGCTTCAGGAGCTCAACCGCTTTTTCCTGCGCCCGGAAAAACCCCTGATCCTGGCCCTCTGCCGCCCCGACAAGCGCAAGAACATCCACGGTCTGATCCGTGCCTACGGGGAGGCGCCCGACCTTCAGGCCATGGCCAACCTGGCGGTGTTTGCCGGTATCCGCCGGGACATCAGCCAGATGGAGGAAAACGAGCGCGACGTTCTCACCCAGATGCTGCTTGAGATGGACAAGTATGACCTTTACGGTAAAATGGCGATTCCCAAACGGCACGATTTCGAGCACGAGGTTCCGGAACTCTACCGCATCGCGGCGGCAAAACGGGGGGTTTTCGTCAACCCCGCCCTGACCGAACCCTTCGGGCTGACACTCCTGGAGGCGTCGGCCACCGGGCTGCCGGTGGTCGCCACAAATGACGGCGGCCCCAAGGACATCATTAAAAACTGCGGCAGCGGGATACTAGTGGATCCCACCGACAGCGGCGCCATCGCGGACGCCATCCGGGAAATCATCTCCAGCAATCACAGCTGGGACAAGTTTTCCAAAAACGGCATCATGAATGTCCGCCAGCACTATACCTGGCAGCACCATGCCGAAGCCTACCGGGCCGAAGCCGAGCGGCTGGTTTCCGCCGGCCAGGCGTCCGACATGGCCGCCGTGGTGCCGCGGAATGCCATCGGCCGCCGGCTGGTCCGGCTGAACCACCTGATCATCTCGGATATCGACAACACCCTCTTGGGCGGGGACCCCCAGGACCTAAAACGCCTGCTGGACCTTATGGCGGCCCACCGCAGGGTCATCGGTTTCGGGGTCGCCACCGGGCGCACCGTGGACTCGGCGGTTCAGGTGCTCAAAGCCCACAATTTCCCCGCACCGGACGTGATCATCTCCTCGGTGGGCAGTGAGATCTACTACGGTCAAGAACTGCAGGCCGGCCAGGGGTGGGAAACCCACATCGCCAGCGGTTGGGACCGCGAAAAGATCGTGCGCCTGCTGAAGAATTTCGATTTTCTCGAGTACCAGGCGGAAGACACCCAGCGCCTATACAAGGTCAGCTACAACATGGCGCCGGACAAGGACCGCCTGGCCATGATCCACGACCTGCTCTCACGCCACAAATGCCGCTACAATCTCATCTATTCCCACCAAAAATACCTGGACATTCTGCCGCACCGCGCCTCCAAGGGCAAAGCCATCCGCTACCTCAGCTACAAGTGGGAGATTCCTTTAGGCAATTTCCTGGTTTGCGGTGACTCCGGCAACGACGAGGAGATGCTGCGGGGTGAACCATTGGGGGTTGTTGTGGGCAATTTCAGCCCCGAGCTGGCCAAACTGCGCCGCATGAAGCATGTCTTCTTTGCCAAGGGGACCTATGCCGCCGGAATTTTGGAGGCCATCGCGCACTACGGGTTCATCGCCGCCGCACGCGGAAGATCCCATGAGCCTGCAGAATAAAGTCCAGTTGATCACCTGCCCCGACAGCCTGGGCGGAAACCTGCCCGAGGCCATCGGCGGGGTGCAGATCCTGCCCTTCTAAACGTTTAATCCGCCTTGGATTGCAGCGCCGCTTGTCATGCTTTTCTTGTCACCAGGCGGCACGTGGAGGTCGAAAAGGCATCGCTGCCGAAGCTGTCGCTTCGCCGCCAGCCGTTTTGATCTAAAAATTCACCGGCAGTTTTGAGGTCCGCTTCGAAAACGAAAAAAAAGACCTGATCGGTTTTCTTGATCCGCAGACCGTCACCGACGGGTGAGAGCTTGTCGTTGCGGCGCACAACCGCTGCGATCAGCCCGTTTCCGGTGTATTCGCTCACAAGCGATTCGGCGCCGATCTCGGCCGGCGGCTGCTTCGCCGGCTGCCAGACCTGCAGGTAGACCTGGCCGGCATCGAAGCGGCGGTTCCAGAGATCGACGTCCAGCGTTTTGCCAAACGCCACCTGGGCGTCCGTCTCGTGGAGCATCTTGGCCGTCAGGGACTCGGTGTCGGTTTTGAGAGCGCAGTAAAGCGCAATCGTTTTGGCCTCGGCTTTCACCTTCTGGATGAAAAGATAGTTCACCGCATCGTTGGCGGTCAGCGCCAGCGCCCCCCGCCGGGTGTCGATTTCCGCCCGCAGCAGGTTTCGGGTCTGCAGCCCGTTGCCGTAAATAACCCGGGTGCAGTCGTTTTCGGCCGCCTTGCAATGGTCCGCATTGGAATCGATGCAGAGGATTTCCTGGCCGTTTTCCTTGAACAACTTGGCCACCCCGCGCGCCAGGCCGTTGGCCCCCAGCACCACCCAGCCCTTCTGGCTGGGTCGCCGCAGGCCCAAGACACCGGCCATCGGCCCGCCGGTTAGGCCCGCGAAAACCACCGTGACCGCGATCACCAGAAACACCAGTGCCCGCAGCTCGTAACCGCCGGGCAGTCCGCGCGCCCCGAAGGCGGCGGCGAAAAAAGAGGCCACCGCCGCGGCCACGATCCCCCGGGGGCCGATCCAGGCGATGAAAAGACGCTCCCGCCAGTTCAGGCCCGAAAGCCAAGTGCCGGCCAAAACCGCCGCCGGGCGCACCCCGAACATCAGCACCAGGACGACCCCCAGCCCCGGCCAGCCCAGGCCCAGGACCTGGGGCAGGCGCACGTCGGCCGCCAACAGCACAAAGAGCATCCCGATCAACAGCACGGTCAGCTCCTCCTTGAATTCCGCCAGGTCCCGCAAAACCGAGGTCCGGTAGTTGCCGATGACGATCCCGGCCATGGTCACGGCGGCGATGCCGCTTTCCGAAAGCATCTGGTTGGCTCCCTGGAACAGGGCCAGAACAGCGGCAAGGGTGAACACATTCTGCGTTCCCTCGGGGATCAGCCACCGCACCCGGTAGAAAAAAATCAGCAGCAAAGCGGCGACACCCCCCATTCCCGCCCCGAAGGCCAGCCGCGAGACCACATGCCAGCCCCAGAGTAGCGGACTGCCGTGGGCGGGGCCGAGGGCGGCCTCCAGCGCCACCGTCGCCACCACCGCGCCAAGGGCATCGATCAGGACCCCCTCGGCCTCCAGTATGGTGGCCACCGAACGTTTGACTTTGAGACGTTTCAGCAGCGGGTTGATCACGGTGGGGCCGGTCACCATCACCAGGGTGCCGAACAGCAGGGCGGTTTGCCAGGGCCAGCGCATGATGTAATGCGCGGCGGCTGCACCGCCGGCGACCGTCACCAACCCGCCCACAAGGATCAACTGCCGGATGGAGTGCTGGGCGCGCTTCAGGCGCCTGAACTTCAGGTTCAACCCGCCTTCGAAAAGAATCACCGCCACGGCGAATCCGGTCAGGATGTTGAGCGCCGGACCGAGAGCGGCCGGGTGGATGATTCCCACACCGTCCGGCCCGCAGGCCACGCCGGCGGCCAGCAGCAAAACGATGCCCGGAATGCGCAGGTGGTGCGCCACGGCCTGGGCGACCATGCCCATGGCCAGCGCCAGGGCGATGGTCAGCCCGGGGTTGTAAAAAATCGAGGCCGTCATGGGTTCACTTCAACTCTTTAATTTTCTTTAAATCCGCTTCCTTGCCGATCATGATGAGAAGATCGCTGTCCTTGACCACAAAATCGGCCGAGGGAACCATCACGAACCGCTCCGGGACCAGCTCTTTGATGGCGATGATGTTGACCCCGTAGCGCTGGCGCAGATCGAGATCCCGCAGCGACTGGCCCGTAAACGGTGCCGGCGGTGCGACCTGGGCGATGGTGTACTCTTCCTCCAACGGCAGAAACTCCAGGATGTTGGGCGAGGTCAGCTGCACCGCCAGGCGCTTGGCCATGTCCATGCCCGGTCGGATGATCTCGGAAGCCCCCAGCAGTTTGAGGATCTCCCCGTGATCGTCGTCCTCGGCCTTGACGACGATCCGTTTGACCCCCAACCGGGCGAGATGATAGCAGATCAGGATGCTGGGTTTGATGTTGGCCCCGGTGCTGACAATCACCGCATCCAACTCGCTCAGCCCCAACCCTTTGAGGGCTTCCATGTCAGTCACATCCTGAACGATGGCGCTGGTGCAAAACGGTTCGACCGCCTGGACCCGCTCCTTGCTGCGGTCGATGGCGATCACCTCGTTTTTGTTCTCGTAAAGGGCCTTTGCGACATAAAAACCAAAATTTCCGTTGCCGATCACGGCAAATCGCTTCATGGTCCCCTCCCCCTTATCCGATCATCAGATTTTCCTCTGCGTATTGCACCCCTTTGGTGGACCCGCCGCCGGCGACAATATAGGTGAAGGCCGGCACCCCCACCCGGCCGATGACCATCAGCAAGATGATCACCAGCTTGCCGGACCAGGAGAGGGCGGGCGTCACGCCCATGGAAAGACCGACCGTACCGAAGGCCGAAATGGTTTCGAAAAGGAAGCTCAAGAATTGACGATTCCCCTGGACCCGCGCACCGTGATTGGGGTCCATGAAAACGATCAGGAAAACGGCGATGCAGATTGCGGTCAGCGAAAACACCAAAACCGAGATGCTCTTGCTGACGGTTTCCTGGGGAATCGTCTTTTGAAACAGATTGACGCATTTGTGGCGCATCAAACGGCTCCAGGAAAAGGCCGCCAGGACGGCCAGGGTTGTCGTTTTGATGCCGCCCCCGCAGGACCCCGGCGAGGCCCCCACCAGCATCAGAAACATCATGAAGGCCAGTGTGGCCGTGTTGAGGGAGGCGATCTCGATGGTGTTGAAACCGGCCGTGCGGCAGGTGACCGATTGGAAAAAGGCCGTCAACAGGCCTTGGGGGTTTGAAGCGCTCAGGGGCTTTTCGGACATCAGGATCACCAGAGCGCCGACAAAGATCAGGCCGACGGTGGTCACCAGGACGCTTTTGGTCTGAAGCGACACCTTGCCGCGTTCGCCGCGCAGGGACCGGCGGTAGATTTCGTAGACCACCGGAAAACCGATCCCGCCCAGGATGATCAGGCCGCAGATCGTCAAGTTCAAGTAAAGCGATGTCCGCCCGTCCATGAGGCTGTCGCTGAATTGGGAAAAGCCGGCGTTGCAGAAGGCGGAGACCGCATGGAAAACGGCCCTGAAGAGCGCTTCGGGAAAAGGGAACGCGGGCCGCCAGTAAAAGAACAGCAGGACCGTTCCGGTGGCCTCGACGGCAAAGGTGAACAGCAGCACCGCGCGGATCAGATAATAGATGTCCTCCCGCGGCGCGTGCGAAAAAATCTCCTGCATGGCCATGCGCTGCTGAAAGACCACCTTTTTGCCGATGATTTGAAAAAGCGCCACGGAAAGCGTCATGATCCCCAAACCGCCGATCTGAATCAGCAAGAGGATCACGGCCTGACCGAAGCGCGTGAAGTAGGTGCCGGTGTCCACGACGATCAGACCCGTGACGCAGACCGCCGAGGTGGCCGTAAAGAGCGCGTCGAGCGCGTTGATGGCGCCCTCGACGGTGGCCGCCGGGAGCATCAAGGCCAGGGTCCCGGCGGCGATGGCCGCCAGGTAGCTGAGCAGCAGCAAGTTGGTGGGGTGCGCCCGGCGCACCCGGTTTCGAAGCCACGAGATCATCTTTTCCCGCCACGTCCACCGCTTTCAGGTTTTCAGCTACCGACGGAGCAGCTGGCCGATTTTCTCCAGCAGGCCCGCGACTGAAAACGGCTTCTGGATAAACGCGACGTTTTCCTGCAACACCCCGCGGTGGGCAATCACGTTTTCGGTGTAGCCGGACATGTAAAGCACCTTGGCCTCGGGGTGGTGTGCGCAGATGCGGGCGTAAACCTCGGGGCCCTTCATTCCCGGCATGACGACATCGGTGAGCACCAGGTGGAGGGGGCCGTCATGCCCTGCGGCCCGCCGGACGGCGTCTTCCACCGAATCGGAATCGATCACCCGGTAGCCGCCGCGTTTCAGAATGTCCACGGCCAGGCGGCGCACGGCCGCATCGTCCTCCACCACCAGAACCGTCGCGGCACCGGCAACATCATCCTTGTCCTGAACAGTCTGAACGGCGACCACGGTCGCCGGCTCCGAACAAAGCGGCAGGTAGACCTTGAAAGTGGTTCCGCGGCCCGGTTCGCTGTGCGCCCAGATGCCGCCCTCGTGCTGCTTGACGATCCCGTAGGTGGTGGCCAGTCCCAGCCCCGTGCCTTTTTCCTTGTCCTTGGTGGTGAAAAAGGGCTCGAAAATGCGGCTCAGAATGTCCCGATGCATGCCGCAGCCGGTGTCGCTGACCCCGATCATGGCATAATCGCCGGGGGTCAGACCCGGCTTGTTGGCGGTGTAGGCGTTGTCCAGGGCCACCGCCGCGGTTGCGATGGTCAGGGTGCCGCCCTCGGCCATGGCATCGCGGGCGTTGACCGCCAGGTTCATCAGCACCTGCTCCAGCTGTGCGGCATCCGCCTTGACGGTCAGGGGCCGCGCTGCCAGCATGAACTTCAAGGCGATATCCTCCCCGAGCAGACGCCCCAGCAGGCGTTTAAAACCGGCCACCACCTGGTTGATGTCCACCACCTTGATTTCCAGCAGCTGTTTGCGGCTGAAGGCCAGCAGTTGGCGGGTCAGATCCCTGGCCCGCTGGGCGGCCTCATGGATGGCCCGCAGCGGATCGCGGTGCGGATGGCCGCACCCGGCGTCTGCCAGCACCATTTCGCTGAAGCCCAGAATGACCGACAGAAGATTGTTGAAGTCGTGGGCCACACCGCCCGCCAAACGGCCAACGGATTCCAGCTTCTGGGCCTGGTGAAGCTGTTCTTCGAGATAGCTCTGCTGAAGCCGGGCCTGGATAATTTCGGTGGTGTCGCGTGCAAAAACCAAGGCCGCGTCGGCGCCGCCGAAGTGGATGGGAACCGCCGTCACCTCGACATGCACCGGGCTGCCGTCAAGCCGCAAAAAGACCTCCTCCTGCCGCGGAGCCGTGGCTTGCTTGCGGTTCAAACGGTGCATGCGTTCGCAAACCACTTGGCGGAAATCGGGGTGCAGGCGCTCCAGAACAGGTCGACCGATGAGTTCCTCGGGTGCCGCGGCGCCGAAAAGCCGGGCTGCGGCCCGATTCAGATAGCTGAAATTTCCCCCGCTCTGAACAAAAACCCCATCCGGCGCACTTTCCACCAGCAGTCGAAAGCGCTGCTCACTCGCCCGCAGCGCCTCATCCGCGCGCTTGCGCTCGGTGATGTCCTCCACCGCCCCCATGATGCCGATCACCGCGCCGTCGTCATCCAGGATGGGCGCGGTGGAAAGGCTGCAGTCCACCGGGCTGCCGTCCTTTTTACGCCGCACCAGCTGAAGGTTGGAAAAATTCTGGCCGGCCATCAGAAGGCCGCGCAGGCGGGTGAATTCGGCCTGTTTGTCGTCGGGCACGATGGGCAGGGGCCGGCCCAGGACCTCATCGGCCTTCCAGCCGAAGATCCGCTCGGCCGAGGCGTTCCAGGTCAACACGTTTCCCTGGAGATCGATGCTGTAGAGTGCCACCGGCGAGCAGGCGATCATGGCCCGCTGAAACGCCTCACTCCTTGCCAGGGCCTCTTCGATCCGTTTGCGCTCGGTGATGTCATCGACGATGGAGTAGAGCAACTGGCGGCCGCGCACCTGGATCGGCCCGCTGAGGACCTCCACAACCCGGATCGACCCGTCGGCGCGCCGGTGGCGAAAGGTGAAATGATCCCGCCGTTTGCCGACGGCCGCCGCCATCTCGCTGCGAATCTGGGCCCCGTCGAGGGTATTGATATCGGAAATTCTCTTTCGGGTCAGCACCTCGTGCGGCCAGCCGTAAAAGGCGCAGGCGGCGGGATTGGCGTCAACGATCGCACCATCGTCCGGGTCGATGATCAGCATCACGGCATGATTGTTTTCAAACAGGCTGCGGTAGTGGGGTTCGCTTTCCATCGTTGCCCTTTCAGGCCGGATTTTGGGGTGATGCCGTCCACCATGGCGGCGGGTGAGGACGCGCCAGGCGGCCGCAGTGGGCCAGCCATGCGGCGGCGATCGAGGCGTTTGGCCGGAGAAGGCCTGCTCGCGGCCGTGCGGTCATCGTTATCACAAGCTTAACGCCGGCGCCAGTCTGCGGGTGGATCCACAGTGTTTCCCCGCGGGTGGCGGCTGGCCCTTGGGATGCCGGCAGCCCATCGATGCGGGCCTCAATTGGCGGCATTTTTTGGTTTCAAAAAAGGTGCGGCCCGGAATATAATCGATCGTAAAGATCGACGAAAGTCCCCACACCCCGCAGGCCAAGGCCAGAAAGGAGTGCACCATGACGAAATTCAAAGTGGCGACGTGGAATCTGGAGAACCTCTACCTGCCGGGAAGCAGTTCCGGCCCTCCGACGGATGCCGCCTACCAGGCCAAGCTGGAGAGTTTGGCGGCGGTCATTCTTAATTTGGATCCGGATGTTCTGGCCGTCCAGGAGGTCGGCGACCAGGAAGCCCTGACGGACCTGCTGGCGAGGCTGCAGAACCGCTACCACCACACCAGACTCTCGGCCCACCCGGATCCCCGGGGGATCCGGGTGGGGTTCATCTCCAAACTGGAGCTTCACGAGCCCTTGGATTTCGTGGCTTTTCCGGAGGAGGGACTCCCCTCTGTGCCGGGAATCGACGGCAAGGGCAACCCCGTCGCGGTTTCCCGGATGGGCCGCGGCGCCCTTCTGGTGGCGGTACACCCCAAGGCCGGTGTTGCGGTTCACCTGATCACCGCGCACTTGAAATCGAAGCTGCTGACCTACCCCAGCCGGTCGGGCCGCGCACGCTTCTCACCCCAGGATGAGGATGAGCGCGCCTGGGTGGCGGGCATGGCGCTGATGAAGCGCACCGCCGAGGCCGTCACCCTGCGGGTGAAGGCCAATGCGCTGCTGGCCGAAAACGATTGCCGGGCGCTGATCGTGCTCGGCGATCTGAATGACGTCGTGGACGCGGCGACCACCCAGATCCTCAAGGGGCCCGGAGGCAGCGAGATCAACAACCGACGGGCCCTCAACCGATCGGATCAGGGGGACGACACGCGCCTCTGGAACCTGGCCCACTTGATTCCGACCGCCAGGAGATATTCCAGAAAGTACAGGGGCACCGGAGAGCTCATCGATCACATTTTCGTCAGCCAGGAGCTGCTGCCGGGAAAGCCTCGCCGGCTTCCCGCAGTGGACAGCCACGTCGACGCCATCGGCGACGGGCTGCCCGCGGTGGACGACCATCCCGGCGCGCGGCTGGGCGAGGCCGGCTCGGATCATGCCCCGATCACGGCCGTTTTTGACCTCTAGCCCCAAAAAATCACCTTGCGGCAACCCATTTCAAGGCGGGGTGATACGGGCTTTCCCGGCGCAGGCTTCGGCGTAGGCCTTGATGCCCTCCATGAAGGTTTCGGTCAGCCTATGCAGCCGCTGGGGAACGCGCAGCAAAAGACCCGCGACCAGCAGGGGGCCGCTGAACGTTTCTTCACTGAGCAGGTGCACTCCACCGTTTTCTTCGGAAAACAGGAACCGGTGAACCGCCTGCACACCGAATTTCCCCCCCTGCCAGACCACTTCCCGCCCGGGATCGCACAGGACGATCCGGGGAGTGACCCGCAGCGGGAAGAAAAGCGGGGTGATGGTGAAGGCAAAGCAGGCATCGACGATCAGTTCCCGGCCCTCCAGGTAGCAGCAGTCGGTGCAGACGCGGTTCCACTGCGACCACTCCTCCAACCGCGAAAAAGCCCCCCAGACCACGTCCAGGGGGGCGTCGATATGAATCTCCTTGCGTACGATCATGGCCATCCTCCGTCAGAGAAAAAGTCCCACCAGCGGTCCAGCCTCCCGGCCATCCGCCCCGCGGCAGGGGCCGCTGGGACATCCCAGCCCTGGCCTGCTCGTTTATCGTTATCTGGGTCCAAAGACCCCTGGTGGGAGGGGTTGAGGCGCCGCCTGACGGTCATCCGCTGGGGGAATTTTGCCGACCCTGGCAGCGCAGCTCTATGATCATCATCATAACGGGGCTGGTCTACGGCCGGAGGGCCCGCGAAAGGCTGTCCGAATGCCCGGGACAAGCGCAAATCACCGGCCTTTGGGGATTGGCAAACTTCGAAGCAGGCGGTTGATTTGGCCGGGGCGGGGAATCCGTTGGGGGCGGCAGGCGCGCCACCCCCCGCGCGAGGGCACCGAATTGGCGTGCCGTGGACGTGAAGTTGGCGGCCCGTCCATTGGGTGTATCGCGAACGGGAGGCCCAGGGAGGCTTCGGGAGCTGTATCGGGATGGGGAATTTCCCCGATTGAAAGGATCACGCACCTATCCGCAAATAAGGTTCACCCTTACTGCTTCTTCGTCTTTTTGGAATACCCGTTCTGGTTTCCCTTGTTTTGGGTTTTTTCATGGTGCGTGTAAGGCGTATCGCTGTAAATTTCCACCGTTTGGTAATCACCGAGGTCCACCTGAAGATGATAGGGCAGCGAAACGCCCGATTTCCACAGCCCGCCTTCGATGTAAAAATAAAGGCGCCGGCCCGTGTCGTAGTAGACCTCGCGTGAGGGATAATACCGATAGCAGTGTTTGGCTCTGTAGCCGTGGGCAGGGGCATGGGGCGGCGGCCCTTTCGGGGGGGCCACCCGGCCCTCGGGATACCCGTCCGATAGCTGGGATCCCCATTCAATCCCGACCCCCCCTTGGGGTGCACTGCAACCACAGATCAGCAGGAGTGTCAAAACTGTCGCGAAAATCCGCAAGGCGCCAATTCTCATAAGGTTCATCTCAACCCGCTTGCCTGCACCGTGAAAGCCATTTGCCCGAGGGGCTGAAATCGGGCCGACGCACGGCCGTGTTGAGCCCCTCGCTGGGGCCAACACTTATTTGATGCAGACTTTGCGGACCTGGATGAGGTCGCAGCGGCCCGCAAAGATTTTCTCGATGCCGTCCTGCTTGAGGGTGGACATCCCGTCCCGGATGGCCTGCTCGCGGATTTCTTCCATGCGGGCCTTGCTCTGGATCAGCTTTTTGATCTCGTCGGTGCCCATCAGGAGTTCGTGCAGCCCCATACGTCCCCGGTAGCCGGTGTTGTTGCAGACATCGCAGCCGTTGGGGCGATAGAGGGTCAGGTCACTGGAGTAAGGAATTTTGACATTGCGCTGGAAGGCATCGGCCCCGTATTCGCGCACCAGCTCCTGATAGTCCTCCTCGCTGGGGTGATAGGCCTGCTTGCATTCCGAGCACAGGGTCATCACCAGACGCTGGGCCATAATGGCCAGAATCGCGTCAGCAAAATTGAAGGGGTCCATCCCCATGTCCAGCAAACGGGTGATACTTTCGGGGGCGCTGTTGGTGTGCAGGGTCGAAAAGACCAGGTGACCGGTGAGCGACGCCTCGATGCCGATCTGGGTGGTTTCCTTGTCGCGCATTTCGCCCACCATGATGACATCCGGGTCCGCCCGCAGAAAGGCGCGCATGGCCGCGGCAAAATCGAAGCCGATCTTGGGTTTGACCTGCACCTGGCGAAGCCCCGGCTGGGTGATTTCAACGGGGTCTTCGGCGGTCCAGATCTTGGTCTCCATCTTGTTGATATACCCCAGGGCGGAGTGCAGGGTGGTGGTTTTACCGGAGCCGGTGGGGCCGCAGACAAAAATGATCCCGTAGGGTTGTTTGACCACGCTGGTAAAGTTTTTGAAGTTGCGCTCCGAAAACCCCATCTTGTCCAAGGGGATTGGCTCACCGGCGGCCAGGATGCGCATGACGACGTCTTCCAGCCCCCCCTGGGTGGGGATCGTGGCCACCCGCAGTTCGATGTCCTTGCCGCCGTATTTCTTGAATTTGATTTTGCCGTCCTGGGGCTTGCGGCGCTCGGCGATGTCCAGGTCGGCCATGATCTTGATGCGCGAGATGACCGCGTTTTTATAGTGGTAGGGGATCGTCTGGTAAAGGTAGCAGTTGCCGTCAACCCGCACCCGCACCTGGGTGTTCTGCTTGCCGGGATAGGGTTCGATATGGATATCCGATCCGCCCCGGGCATAGGCATCCAGGATGATCTTGTTGACCAGCTGGATCACGGCGCTGTCGGCCTCGTCCAAGCCATCGCTCTCCTCGATTTCCGTGGCCTCATCCTCCAGCTGCGAGAGGATCTGGTCGATTTCGGCCAGCTCCTTGTCGCTCTGGGTGAAGAGGCTGATCATGTCGAGGATGTCCTGCTTCAGGGCAACGCAGAATTTGAGGCTCTTGCCGATGAACAGCGCCTTGATTTCATCGATCTTCTGCAGGTCGTGGGGATTGTCCACCGCGATCACGATCTTGCCGTCCTCCAGCCGCAGCGGCACCCAGGCGTTGTTGCGCATGAAGGGCACCTTGAGCCCCACCAGCAGCTCGCCGGGGATGGCGATGTTCTTGTGGAACTCCACAAACGGCAGGTCGTAGTAGCGGCTTAAGGAATTGCCGATGTCCTTCTTGGAAACCTTGAGCTCCTTCATCAGGTAGGATTCGATGGACATCTTTTTCTGGCGGGCGCTGGAGATCGCGTGCTTGAGCTCTTTCTGGGTGACGATGTGGTTTTCCAGGAGGTATTCGAACTTGTTGGTTTTGCCCCGGGCGGCCATGCGCTTTTGGTTGTAAAGGGCAATGCCGAGTTTTTTGGACAGCTCCTCCAGCGCCAGTTCGTCGGCCTCCGAGAAGGCCTGGCCGTCTTTGCGGTTGAGGACCTGAATAACCCCCAGCAAAAACGTTTTGAACAGGATCGGCCCGGCCAGCACCTGACCGGTGGTGATGCCGGTGCGTTTGTCCCAGCTGGCATCGAACTTCATTTCGGGGCTTAACCTGGCCAGCTCCTCGGCGTCATAAACGTTTTTGATATTGGCGATTTTCTGCTTGGTGGCGCAGTAGCCGGCGATGCTGGCGGTGGTGATCGGGATGCGGATCTCCTTGGTCTCCTCACCGGCCTTGACCTTGGAGACCAACTCCCGTTTGACCCCGTCGATAACATACACCGACAAGCGCTCAGCACCGAAAAGGGCGGTGATGTCGTCCTTGAGGTAGATCTGAATTTCTTCGAGGTTGGCGGCGTTGTAAATTCGGTCGCTGATTTCCTGCAGCGACGGCCTGCCGGTGGGTTTGATTTTCAGGGCCTGAACAGGCTGGCTGGCCGGGGGGGACACTTTGGTCTGATTTTGCATAATGAATCGGATTCCATTGGGTATTGGCCGTTAACATGCACAAGACCGCCGATGGCAGGCCCCGTGCCGCCCCTGATCATGGCTTCTTCAGGTGTTCCAGGAGTTTCTTCGCACCTCCGCCGATCAGCATGGCCCCAATCAGGTAAAAGCAAAAGCGGATATATGAAAGAATGGAGGAGAACTGCTCGATTTGGGCGATTTGCGGCATGACCTGCGGGATGCGGATGAAAACGCCGATGCCGGCTGCGATCAAGAGAACACCCCAAACGATCTGAACGCTCCGATTGCTTCCTTTCATGTAACACCCTTGTGCTCGGCGGGAGCCAGTATAATAATCGACAGCGGTTCCCGGAAAATAAACCCAATTTATCGGCCTCACCAAAAAAGCGCGCCCTTTGATCCAGGCCCCACCCACCCGCCCGGGCCCATCAGCCGCGGCCGGATTCCGGGTCGCCGGGGTCGGTCGCAAATGAGCGCCCCTCAAGAATCCGAACCGTCACGGGCACCCCGAGCCCCTCCTCCAGGCGACTGCCGACGGTCTGGATCACGCGCTGGAGCTCTTTGATCTCGTCTGAGAACAGGCTATCGTCAATCCCGATCCAGACTTCCAGCCAGTGGCGCGCGTCCTGGACCCTGCGAAAAAAACGGCAGTTCCGCGGCAGCCGCCCCAAAGCCGCCTGGATCGTGGCGCGCACCTGATCCGGTGAAACCTTGACCCCGCGGATGCTCAGCATCTCGTCGGTGCGCTCGGCCAGCCAGGCGATGCGCCGCAGGGTCACGCCGCAGTCGCAGAAGCCGGGAATGAAGCGCGCGCGATCACCGGTCCGGAAGCGGATCAACGGAAAGGCGCGGGTCGTCAAGGTCGTCAGGACCAGCTCGCCGGTTTCGCCTTCCGGCAGAACCTCCCCGCTGGCAGGGTCCACGATTTCGGGCAGGAAATGGTCCTCGTTGATGTGCAGTCCCGCGTGCCGGCTGCATTCGAACCCGATTGCCGGACCGGGGACCTCGCTGAGGCCGTAGTGCTGCCAGGTTTCCACCTGCAACCGGGCCTCCAGCTGCGCGCGCAGCCCGGCCGCAACGGGTTCACCCACCAGGATCAGGCGCTTCAGCCCCAGCAGGGCTGGTTGCACCCCGGTTAAATGGAGGTGCATCGCCAGTTGTCCGGCCGAGGCCGGGGTGGTGACGAGCACCGAGGTCCTGTAATCGCGCAGCACCATGACCTGCTTTTCCAGGGAAAGCGGGGTATAGGGAATCACGCTGGCCCCCACGGCCTCGGCCCCCTCCTTGTAGTCCCGGCCCCAGTTGGAGAGCCCGGGATCCAGGGTGATCTGGAGAATGTCCGCCGGGCTGACGCCGCCGGCCTCCAGCGCGCGCGCGACGATCTCGCGCCAGACCAGAAGATCCTGGCGGGTGTAACCGCTGACGGCCGGCTTGAGCGTGGTGCCCGAGGCCGTGTGAATGCGGACGATGTCCCGCAGCGGCACCGCAAACAACCCGTAGGGATAGTGCTCCCCCAGGTCCCGGCGATAGGTGAAGCCAATGCGCTGGAGGTCCTCGAGGCGCTGAATTTCGGCGGGGTCGCGTCCCGCGGCCTCGAATCGCTCCTGGTGAAAACGGACGTTGCGGCAGGCCCGGTTGAGGGTGCTCTGCAGCCGCTCCAGCTGAAGCTGGCGGCGCTCTTGGGGGTCCATGTGGATCACGGGGTTCATCTCCCTTCGTCGAAATCCCGGTAGTCTTTGCCCAGGTAGGCCCGCTTGACCTCCTCGTCCACCAGCAGGTCGGCCGCCCGCCCCTCCAGCACAATCCGGCCGGTTTCCAGCACGTAGCCGCGATCGGCGATCTGCAGGGCCGCCCGGGCGTTTTGTTCCACCAGTAGAATCGTCAGCCCTTCCCGGCGCAGATCGGCCAGGGTTTCCAGAATGCGGGTGACCACCAGCGGGGCAAGTCCCATCGAGGGTTCGTCCAGAACCAAGAGCTGCGGACGGGCCATCAGCGCCCGGCCGATGGCCAACATCTGCTGCTCCCCGCCGGATAGGGTACCGGCGAGCTGCTGCACCCTTTCCCGCAGGACCGGAAAGAGCTGGCTCACCATTTCCAGGTCCCGGGCCACCGCCTGGCGCTCCCCCCGCCGCAAACGGGTGTAGGCCCCCAGCATCAGGTTGTCCTCAACGGTCAACGGCGGAAAAATCTGACGCCCCTCGGGCACCAGGCTGATCCCCGCTTTGACCACCGCGGGCGGGTCGAACCCCCGCAGCGACGCATCCTTGAAGCGGATTTCACCGTCCCAGTGGTTCATCAGCCCGCAGATCGCCTGCAGCAGGGTGCTTTTGCCCGAACCGTTGGTTCCGATCAGGGTGACCAGCTCCCCCTGGCCGATGTGCAGGCTGACCCCTTTGAGGGCCATGATTTTGCCGTAATAGCATTTGAGGTTGCGAATTCGCAGCATGAGGCCCTCGAAAAGACGCGGATAGAAACGCCCGGGTCAGGTGCGCGCACGGGGGACGGAAATCCCCAAGCAGAGGGGGCACTCGCAGCCTGTGCGCACAGCGGGCAGCCGCGGCCTTCAGGCACGGGGCTATCCCCCGCCGGCTGCCGGCGACTGAAGCTTATATGGGCTGCACTCCCAGGTAGGCCGCAATCACCGCCGGGTCTGATTGGATGTCGCGCGGCCGGCCCTCAGCGATCAACCGCCCCTGGTCCAGAACCGCGATCCGGTCGCATATCTCCATGGTCAGGCTCATGTCATGTTCCACCAGCAGTTGGGTGACGCCCTCGGCCTTGATCCGCAGCAGCAGGGTGGCCAGTTCACGGGTTTCAACCGCATTCAGGCCGGCGGCCGGCTCGTCCAGCAGCAGCAGGCGGGGCTCGGCGGCCAGCGCCCGGGCAATCTCCAGCAGCCGCTGCCAGCCGAACGGCAGATCGCCGCTGCGGTCATCTGCCACGGCCCCGAGCCCGACGAATTCCAGCAGCGCCATGGCACGGTCGCGGATTTTCCGCTCCTCGCGGCGCATCCCGGGAGTTCGCCAAAGAGCGCCCCAGAAACCGCAGCGGGACTGCACATGCTGCCCCACCATGACGTTTTCCAGCACACTCATGCTTTCGAAGAGCTCGACGTTCTGAAAGGTCCGGGTGATGCCCAGCCGGACCAGTTCGGTGTTGGCGCGGCCCCCGGTGTCGCGGCCGGCGTAGCGGATCCTGCCCTGGTCGGGGGGGTAGAAGCCGGAAATAATGTTGAAAAGGGTGGTCTTACCGGCCCCGTTGGGCCCGATCAGCCCCTGAATGGTGGCCGGTGCCACCGCAAAGCCCACCTCCAGCAGGGCCTGGACCCCGCCGAAGGCCTTGCTGACCGAGGAAAGCAGAAGCAGGGGCGCTTCTTCAGCTTGGGTTTTTGCGGCTGCGCTCATAGGCATCCAGAAGGCCCCGGGTCAGCCCCTGGGGCAGCAGAATCATCACCAGCATCAGAATCAACCCGTAGACCAGCATTTCGAAGTCCGAGAAGGCATGCAGCCACTCGGGCAGCAGCGTCAGCAGGCAGGCGCCCAGCAGCGCCCCCCAGACGCTGGCCATCCCGCCGATCACCACCATGGTCACCATGCGCACCGATACCAGGAAGTTGAACGAGTCGGGGCTGATGAAATTGATCAGATGGGCATAGAAAAAACCGCCCAGCGCCGCCAGGATCGCACTGAAAATGAAGACCTGCAGTTTGAGCCGCTGGGTGTCGACCCCCACCGCCCGGGCGGCGTGTTCGCTGTCGTGGATGGAGCGCAGGGCGCGCCCCACCCGGGAGCGGATCAGGCGGTGGCTGAGAATGAAACTCAGCAGGACCGTCGCCCAGACCAGATAGAAGTATGCGCGCGGGTCCGTGAAGGCGATCGGTCCGAACTGCAGCGGCGGGATGCCGATAAACCCCGAAGCCCCGCCCGTGACCTCGGTCCACTCGCGCAGCAGAATGTGGACGATCATACCGAAGCCCAGGGTCCCCATGCCCAGGTAGTAGCCCGAAAGTTTGAGGGTCGGCAGCCCCACCACCAGCGCCACCAGCGCGGCGATGGCCAGGGCGCAGGGCAGCGCCAGCCCCGGGGAGAGGCCCCAGGTGGTGGTCAGAACGGCCGTGGTGTAGGCGCCGATGCCGTAAAAAGCGGCATGCCCGAGGGAAATCTGGCCGGCGTAGCCCATCAGCAGATTGAGCCCCAGGGCCAGGAGGGTATTGATCCCGATAAAGGTCAGGACCTGGAAGTAGTAGGCGTTTTGCACCAGGCAGCCGGTGACCCCGACGCCCCCCAAGAAGACGAGGTAGGCCCAGTTGCGGCGAAGAAAGCGGGCAACCATGGGCACCCTAAAACCTCTGAACCTTGCGGGCGCCGAGCAGACCCGCCGGGCGAATGTAGAGAATCAGCAGTAGCAGGACGAAGGCGATGGCATCCTTGAGGGAAGAGGACAAAAACCCCACCCCCAGGGCCTCCAGCACCCCCAGCAAGAAACCGCCCAACACCCCTCCCCACAGGCTGCCGAGCCCCCCCAGCATGGCCGCGCAGAACCCTTTCAGACCAAGAAGCGTGCCCATGTCGTAGCTGCACATGGTGATCGGTGCGATGATAACACCGGCCACCGCCCCCATGGCCGCACTCAGAACAAAGGCCAGCTGCACCATCCGCCCGGTGGGGATCCCCACCAGCCAGGCCGCCCGCCGGCTGATGGCGGAGGCCAGCATGGCCTTGCCGGTCAGGGAGCGGGTGAAAAACAGATGCAGGCCGAGAACCGCCCCCAGAACGATGGTCAGAATCCAGAGGCTCTGGGGCAGCAGGTTGGCGCCGGCGATGCTCAGCGGCGGGTGGTCCGAAAACGGGGCAACACTGTGCGCGTCTTTGCCCCAGCCGAGCATTGCGACCCCGCGCAGAAAAATGGAGGCCCCCACCGTGATGATCACCAGCACGATGGCGTCCGGGCGTTTGACCGTCCGAATGGCGAAGCGCTCGAAGAGAAAACCCACGGCGCTCACCCCCAGCGTGGTCAGCAGAAATGCCGCCGCCAGGGGCAGCCCCAGGCCGTTGTATAGGGTGACCATTCCCAGGGCCCCCAGCATGACAAACTCCCCATGGGCGAAATTGATCAGCTCGGTGGCGTTGAAGAGCAAAGCGAAGCCGACGGCGATGACGGCGTAAATCGCACCGTTGGTGATGCCGGAAAAAAGGTACTGCAAAAGTTCCTGCATGGGCCTTTCCTGATGCCGCGATCCCTCCCGGGGCGCCCGAATCCCGCCCTGTGGCAGGCTGGCACCCCGGGAAGGCCGGTTTCAGATCGGATTCAATCCTGGATCAGTTCCCATTTGCCGTCCTTGATCCGCACCATCACGAAGGCATCGGCGCCCAAACCGTTGTGTTCGCTGGGTGAAAAATTGAATACCCCCGACACCCCGACATGGCCCGTGATCTGCTCCAGATTGGCCCGCACCTTTTCCGGGTCGCCGTCGGTGCCGGCCAGGGCCTTGGCCAAGAGCTGCATGGCATCATAGGCATAGCCGCCGAAGCCGGAGACCGGCATCTGATAGCGGCTTTCGAACTGCTGAATGTAGGCCTCCAGCACAGGTTTCTGAAGGTCGTCGGCGGGCAGCAGGCCGGCCACCAGAATCTTGCCGGTGGGCAGTAAAATACCCTCGGCGGCGCTGCCGGCGAGCTCGATGAATTTGGGGGAGGCCACCCCGTGGCTCTGGTAGAGGGGCATTTCAAGCCCCAGCTGACCGAAGTTCTTGGCCACCACCGCTGGTCCGGGATTGGTTCCCCAGCAAATCACCGCGTCGGGGGCGGCCTTGCGGATCTTGGTGAGCTGGGCGGTCATGTCCGAATCCTTGGCACCGAATTTTTCGGCCGCGACCACTTCCAACCCGAAGGCCGGGGCCTGCTGCTCCAGCTGCTGCTTGCCGCTTTCCCCGAAGGCGTTGGCAACGCTCAGCAGCCCGATCTTTTTAAGGCCGCTTCGCTGGATGTGACCGTATACGGTGGCCACGGCCAGGACGTCGCTCTGGGCGGTCTTGAACACCCAGGGGGTGACCGGTTCGGTGATCTGGATGCCGGCAGCGCAGCTAATCAGCGGCACCTTGGCATTGAGCGCCAGGTTTTTGACCGCCAGGGTGGTGGGGGTCAGGCTGGGGCCGATGATCGCGATCACCCCGTCGCGGTTGATCAGCTTGCTGACCGCGTTGACCGCCCGCTGGGGATCGCCTTCGGTATCGTAGATGACAGCTTCGAGCATCCGGCCGTCAATCCCGCCGGCGCTGTTGATGGCGTCGACCACCATCTCCATGCTCTTTTTTTCGGGGTCTCCCAGGAAGGAGGTCGGGCCGGTGACCGAGAAGACCCCCCCGATCTTGAGGTTCTCGGCCGCCTGCGGGGCCGGGCAGAATGCCATCAGCCCTACGACGACCAGGGCCATGACGGGTAAAAGACGCTTGCGGATGGATGTCGTTGCGCTCATGCGACCTCTCCTTTCCCTATGGTTGATGAATCGGTAAAAAGTCAAAAATCAGACGGTTTCGTAAAAAAGCCAAGTTCGAGACGCGCAAATCTCAGCGGCGTGAGACCTACTTATGCACGCCGCAGTGACTTCGAGATGCAGCGCAAGGCGGAAATTGGGTTTTTGGTGGAACTGTCATAGTTGGTAAATGCGGTCGTCATCAATCACGGTGACGCCGTTTTGGCGCAGCAGCGCGACCGCCTTCTCGATCTGGTCGAAGCGGAAGATCATCACGGCGTTGTTGCCGCTTTGCTGAACAAAGGCGTACATGTACTCCACGTTGATCTGCCCCTCGTGCAGCAGCTGCAGAATCCGGTGCAGTCCGCCGGGGCGATCTTCGACCTCGGCCGCCACCACATCGGTCTTGCCGACAGTAAAACCTTTGGCCTTGAGGGCCGCTTCGGCCTTTGCGGTGTTGTCGACGATCAGGCGCAACACGCCGAAATCAGCCGTGTCCGCCATGGCCAGGGCGCGGATGTTGACCCCGGCCTCGGCCAGGGTCCCGGTGACCTCCGCGATCCGGCCGGAGGTGTTTTCCAAAAAGACTGAGATCTGTTTAACCCACATGCGTCCTCCTTTCAGGGGGCACCATCGGTCTTGGGTCCCATCACAGCTTGCGGTTGTCGATCACCCGGACGGCCTTGCCTTCGCTGCGCGCGATGGCCTTGGGCTCCACCAGTTTGACCTTGGCCGAAACCCCGAGGTATTCTTTGATGTTTTTGGAGATGCGACGCTCCAGATCCTGAAGCTGCTTGACTTTGTCGGAGAAGACGCCCTCGTCGACCTCCACCCGCACCGTCAGGGTGTCGAGATTGCCCTCACGGTCCACCACTAGCTGGTAGTGGGGCGACAGGCCTTTCATTTCCATCAGGACGCTTTCGATCTGGGAGGGGAAGACGTTGACGCCGCGGATGATCAGCATGTCGTCGGTGCGCCCACTGACCTTTTCCATGCGAACCAGGGTACGGCCGCAGATGCACGGTTCGGCGTGCAGGGTGGTGATGTCCCGGGTGCGGTAGCGGATGACCGGAAAGGCCTCCTTGGTAACGGAGGTGAAGACCAGCTCGCCACGTTCACCGTAGGGCAGGACCTCGCCGGTGGCGGGGTCGATGATTTCGGGGATGAAATGGTCCTCGAAAATGTGGAGCCCTTTTTTGGCCTCATGGCACTCGATGGCCACCCCCGGCCCGATCACCTCGCTCAACCCGTAGATGTCCACCGCCACCAAGCCCAGTTTGCGCTCGATTTCGGCGCGCATCTTCTCCGACCAGGGTTCGGCGCCGAAAATCCCGTACTTGAAGCGCAGATCCCGGAACGAAACCCCCATCTCTTCGGCGACCTCGGCCAGATGCAGGGCATAGGACGGGGTGGCGGTCAGGATCGTGGGCCCGAAATCCTTCATGATGACGATCTGCCGCTTGGTGTTGCCGCCGGAGACCGGAATCACCGAGGCCCCCAGCTTCTCGGCACCGTAGTGGACGCCCAACCCGCCGGTGAACAGGCCGTAGCCGTAAGCGTTGTGGATAATGTCGCCGCGGGTGGCGCCCCCGGCGGAGAGCGAGCGGGCCATGAGGGTGGCCCAGGTGGTGACGTCGCGGGCGGTGTAGCCCACCACCGTGGGCTGGCCGGTGGTGCCGGAGGAGGCGTGGATCCGGACGACGTTGTCCATGGGAACGGCAAACATGCCGAAGGGGTAGTTTTCGCGCAGATCCTGTTTGGTGGTGAAGGGAATTTTGCGCAAATCCTTCAGCGATTGAACGTCGCCGGGTTTGAGGCCCGCCTGGTCAAACTGTTTGCGGTAGAAAGGAACGGCCGCATAGACGCGTGCGAGGGTCGCCTGAAGCCGCCGCAATTGAATCGCTTCCAGGGCCTCCCGGGGCATGGTTTCATATTCGATATCGAAAATCATCCCGCTTTCCCTCCTCTTCCAAAAAAATACTTTAAAAAAATCCCGTAAGGATCAAATGAAAAAAGCCGCGGGGTGCTCAGGTCACCCGCAGCTTTTATAAAAAAACCATGGGTGTCTGGTTGGCCGTCCACCCATGGTTTTTTAAGGTCGCTATTTATGAAGCTCTCTACCTTGCCGGGCCATGGGCAGACCGCCTAAAGAGGAAGCCCCCAAAAAAGCCGAAAAAGCCAAAGTAGTGAAAATACCGGTTCATCGAAAATTCCGATTGGTTGATGGCAGCAATGAGTACAGGGTTAGCTAAAATAAATAAAAACCCGTGTCAAGTAAAAAGATCTAGCGGCTCAAGCGCCCTTTGAAAACGGGTTTGCGCTTTTCCAGGAAGGCCGCCGTCCCCTCCCGGGCGTCATCGCTGGCCATGCAGAGGGCGAAAGCATCGAGCTCGATGCCGCAGCCGGTGGTCAGATCGGCGTTGATGCCGTTGTTGATCGCCTGCTTTGCGGCCCGCAAGGCGACCTTGCCCTTGGCGGCAATGGCTTTGGCGGTCTTGAAAACCTCCTCCATCAGAACCTCGGGTGCGCACACCTTGTTGACCAGCCCGATTTCGGCGGCCTCGGCGGCGGGCACCATTTTGCCGGTGAAGATCATTTCCTTGGCCTTGTTGATGCCCACCAGGCGCGGCAAGCGCTGGGTGCCGCCGAAGCCCGGAATGATTCCCAGGGAAATCTCCGGAAGACCGAACATGGCGTTTTCGGAAGCGTAGATAAAATCGCAGGCCAGCGCCAATTCACTGCCGCCGCCCAGGGCATAGCCGTTTACGGCGGCGATCACCGGAATGTCCAGGGCCTGCAGCTTGCCGATGGTGCCCTGCCCCTGCCTGCCGAAGAGCTTGGCCTGCAGCGGGTTGAAAGTCGCCAGCTCCGTAATGTCGGCACCGGCCACGAAGGCCTTCTGACCGGCGCCGGTGAGCACCAGCACCCGGATATCCTCGTCGGCTGCAATCGCATCCAGCGCGGCCGCAAGCTCCTTTAAAAGCTCCGCGTTGAGCGCATTCAAGGCCTTGGGACGATTGAACGTGATGGTGGCGATGCCTTCCCCGACGCCGTAAATGATGTTCTCGTAAGCCATGTGATCCTCCCGCGGTGGTCATTCTAAAGTGTCTTAGAGCGTGCCCCCGGTTTAGTCCATCGACCATTCTTTGTCAAACCCTACTTTTCTACAGCCGCCGCCCAGCAAATCGCCAGCAGGATCAGACCGGCGCCCAGCACTTTGGGCCAGGTCAAGGCTTCCTCGAAGAGCAGATAGGCCAGGAGCGCGCTGCCGATCGGCTCCCCCAGCAGGCTGACGGCGATAAAGCCAGCGCTGAACCACTTCAGGGCCCAGTTATAGCAGGTGTGGCCCACCAACTGGGTGAAAAGCGCCATGGCCCAGAAGGCCCCCCAGGTGCCGCTGCTGAAACCGCGCAGCGGCAGCCCCAAGGCGAGCACCGCCAACCACAGGAAAACAGCGGCGCTGCCGTAGCAGATGAAAACATAGGCCAGCAGGGAGAGCCGCTGCCGCAAGCGGCGGCCGAGCAGCAGGTAGACCGCTGCGCAGAGGCTCCCGCAAAGGGCCAGGAAATCGCCCCAGAGGGCGCGCCCGCCGCCGGCGAAATCCCCGATCCCGATGATCACCCCGCCGACCACGCTGAGCAGGATGCCGATCAGCGCCGCCCGACGGATCGGCTCACGGGCGATCAGGGGCGTCAGCAGCCCCACCCAAAGGGGGTTGGTGTTGACCAGCACCACGCTGTTGGCCACGGAGGTGTAGTCCAGCGAGGAGATCCAGGTGGCGAAGTGCAGCGCCAGGAAAAACCCCGACAGGACCGCCAGCCGCCAGTGGCGGGCCGACAGGGCGCGCAGCTCAGCGCTCCCCCGCCAGCAGGCCAGGGGCGCCAGCACCAGGGTCGCCAGGCCCACCCGGTAGGCGGCAGTCACCAAAGCCGGGGCATCGGCCAGGCGGGCAAAAATGGCGCCGGTGGAAACCGCCACGACGCCCAAAAGCAGCGCCAGCACGGGGGCAACGGCGGGGGGCGATGATTGCGGGGCGCAAGGGGGCATCAGGCTGGGTTTGCCGGGGCACGGGCCGCGCGGGCACTGGTGGGAATCACGCAGGCGGCGGATGCCAAATGGCGCGTTCAAAAGGAATTTTCGACCCGGCCGGCCCTGGGGTTTGGCTAACGATCCGCAGCCGCCGGCTGCTGCTCCACTTTTTTGAGTTTTTTGAGCAGTTCACGGGCGTTTTCGATATCTTGGGCGGCCTTCTGGTGGTCGGGGTTTAACTCCAGGGTTTGCTGCCACTCGGCGATCGCCTGGGCCAGGTCCTCGTCGACAAAGTGTTTGACCCCCCGGCGGTAGTGGGTTTCGGCCTCATTTTCGAGCTGCTGCCGGATGACGGCCAGAAAGGCGTCGGTGTCCCGATAGCCGGGGCTCACCTGTTTGAAGGCCGCGAGGGCCTCGCGGTAACGCTGCGCAAGGTGCAGGCGTTTGCCGTTTTCGAAGTGGGCCTGGTCGGCCAGGTTGCGGGCGTCGCTGTTGGCCGGCTCCTGCTGGAGGACCTTGTCCATCAGGTCCGCGGCCGCCGCAAATTTCTCCTGCGCCAGCAGCTGCCGGGCGGCAGCCAGTTCCTGATCGATTTTGAGGGCCGGCGCTTTGGGCTTTTCGACGTCTCTCGGCAGCAGCAGGGCAGTGCCGGGGGTTGGCCGGGCGGTGGGGGCGACCCCCAGCAGGGAGGCGATCAGGAGCCCCATCTGCGAATCACCGTAGAGTTTTTCGCCGATGGTTGCAAAGGTCTCCCCGTCGGCCACCTCGTGGGAAAGGAACCGCTCGCCGTGGATGCGCTCTTTGAGAAAAGCGAGGGCTTCCCGGTGGTCGGGGTTTTGACGCAGGGCGGTGAGGAATTCGATTTGGGCCTCCCGCCGCAGACCCTGATGAAAAAGGGAAACTCCCTTTTCGTAGTGCTGCTGGGATTCACGCTGGATGGCGATCCGGAGGCTCTCGATGCGGCCGGCGACCTCCTTGTCCTCCGGGTTGAGCCGCGAAACCACCTTCCAGAAAAACAGCGCCATTTGGAGATCGCCGTTTTTTTCGTAATCCAGGGCGCGGGCATCAAACGGAATCGGCGCTGACACCTCGGCGGGGGGCGGCGTGGGGCCACCGCCAACGGGTGCTTTGCGAAAAAGCGGCGACAGATCGGCGCAGCCCGTCAGGGCCACCAAAAGGCATAGCATCAGGCAGGCAGGGCGCGGGCTCATTCCAGCTTGCTTTCGGCAAATACCGTGAGGTGCTGTTTGAACGCATCCAGGGTGGTGCTGCCGGTGATGAGGGCGCGCTGAACCCTGAAGCTGCCGACGAAAAACGGGTTGCTGCCGCTTTTGCGGGTGAATCCGGCCCGGTAGCCGTATTTTTTGAGAAACGCGATCACCACGTCGTTGGCCTTGCCGTGCGGATAGGCCAGCAAACGGGCTTTTTGACCGGTGTTTTTCTCGATGGCCCTTTGGGAACCCGAGAGCTCCACCTCCAACGCCTTGAGGTAGTCGGCAAAGGACTCCCCGGGCAGCGGCTGGGTGAGATCGCGGCCGGTTTTGCCGAAGGAGTGCACCGCGATATCCTGTTGTCCCAGGGCCCTGATCTGCTCCCAGCTCAGGGCGTTTTGGCGGCCCACCGAATCGCTGCTCACAAAAAGGCCTGCGGGAAAGTGATAGCGGCGCAGAATGGGGGCGACGACCTCGAAGATCTCCTGCCCGGCCCCGTCCAGGGTGATGACCACCGCCCGTTGCGGCAGGGGCGCTTTGAAATCCATGAACGCCGTCAGCTGGTCGAGGGTCACGGGGAAATACCCCATCCGCTGGAGAAACCGCATCTGCTCTTCAAAGGCCGCGGCGCTGACCGGCCGGCTGTTTTTGGGGCGGGAGGCGGGCCATTCGTAAGCCAGAACGGGCACCACCTGGTAGCCGTTCTGTTGAAGTCCGCCGCGGCCCATGGGCTGCAGCGGGATGACAAGCGTCTGATCCGGCGCGATGCGCTCCAGACGGTTGAACTGCGAAATCCACCACCCCTGCCGGGGGTCCCCGTAATAGCGGGCCGCCAGTGAGGCAAAGCTGTCCTGGGGCGTTGTGCGGATAATGAGAAAGTTCTCACGCGCGCCGTCCACCTGCGCAGGCGGGGTTGCCGAGGCGCTCCCGGCGCAAAAAAGCGCCGCCAGCATCAGTATTCGAAGAAGGTTAAGCAGGCCTTTTGATCCTTGTCGCATGGGAAACGGGCGCTTTGGTGAGACCTTTCAGCCGGTAGCAGACCACCGCGTCGGCAACCCCCTTGATCCGGCAGGGGCCGAAAGGCTCGGCATCCACCAAGGGGCCCATCTTTTGAAAAACCGTCTGGCTGATGATGACCTCCCCCGGCCCGGCCAGACCGTTTAGGCGCGAAGCTGTATTAACGCTGTCCCCGATGACCGTGTATTCCATTTTTTCCTGGGTGCCGATGTTGCCGGCCACGACTTCACCGGTATCGATGCTGATCCCCACCGCGGTCAAAAGCGGATTGCCCCCGCCGCTGGCCTTGCGCAGCTCGGATTGCAGCTCCAGGGCGGCAGCCAGACCGCGCTCGAGATGGTTGCGGCGGTAGACAGGGACACCGAACACCGCGAGCACCGCATCGCCGATGAATTTGTCGATGTAGCCACCATAACGGATAATGATCCGGGTGGCAATTTCAAAATATTCGTTCAACGCCTCCACCACCGCCTCCGGTTCACGGGCGTCGGAGAAGGCGGTAAACCCGCGAATGTCGGCAAACAGCGTCGTCGCCTTATTGCGGTGCCCCCTGAGCCAGTTTCCTTCCGGGTTGGCCAGGATCATGTCCAGCACCTCGGCGCCGACGTATTTGCCGAAGGACTCCTGCATGCGTGATTTGCGCAGGAGCTCATTCCCCATCTGGTTGAAGGCGGTGGCCAGGTTGCCCAACTCGTCGTTGCGGCCCAGGTGAACCTTGTGGTGGTAGTTGCCGCGGCCGATCTCCTGGGTGGCGTAAACCAGCCGCTCGATGGGGTGCGAGAAGCGCAGCCCCATCAGCAGGGCAACCAGGATGCCCACCAGGATGATGGTCAGGGTCAGTGAGATGATCGCTTTTTTGTTCTGCCGGATCAGCTCATTGATGAAATCGATGGACACCCCGACATGCACCTCCCCAAGCAGTTTGTCCTGGAAACTCACCGGGTGGGCCAGATTCAGGACCTGGCCGCCGTTCGGCAGCCGGGTGGTGAAATAGGTCATCTCCTTTTCGCGGGTTTCGGGGCTCAAGGGCTCGGGCTGCTGGTAGACTTTCCCGATCTGGTCGTGGTCGGTGTGGGCTTTGATTTTCTGGTCCTGATCCACAATGATGGCATAGACCAGGCCCTCCACGGCGGTGGCGTTCTTGATCAGGGTGTTGAGCTGCGGGATGTTGTCTTCCAGAAGCGGGATGCGCGCGTTGGCAGCAAAGTAGTTGAGGCTGACCATGCCGATTTTCTTGGACTGCTCGTAGAGCTGTTCCTTTTGACGGCTGAGAATGAAGAAATTCAGCACAAAGGTGGTCAAGACCGTGATGGCGATGATGACCGCCGAGAACTGAAGCCAGATGGGAATTCGCGGTGCCGGCAGGCGCTCGACGAAAGTGCCCCGTTTTTTGCCGACGAGCTCCTTGATGTCGTCGGCCAGCGATGTCACCTCCAGGCGGTAGTGATCGTTGATGGCCCGGACGATCTCGGCCTCGCTGACAAACCCCAACTCCGTCAGGATGATTCCCAGCGAGACCGCCCGGCCCTGGTCGGCCAGGGTGTCCCGCTGCACCTGGACGGCTTTCTCGAGCTGCTCGTCGGTGACGAGGTGTTTGGCCTTCAAAACCTGGCCAATGATCATATAGTCATTGGAGGACTTGCGGAAGATCTCTCGTATTCTGGCAAGGAAAGTGGGCATGGCGGTTTGGGCCTTTTTTGGAGCGGACGGTCGGAAAGAAAGTCCTGATCAGCCGGGGCTGACTGTTTGCCGGGTGCGCTCCCGGAAGGCCGTGGGGGTGGTTTCGCGCATATAGCGCCGGATGCCCTGGATGATGCCGTCGCAGAGGTCCTCCTGATAGGCCGGGGTGATCAGCCGCTTGCACTCCCGGGGGTTGCTGATAAAGGAGGTCTCCACCAGGATCGCCGGCATCTGGGCCCCCAGCAGGACATAGAAGGGCGCCTGCTTGACCCCCTTGCTCTTGACCTGCCGGTAACGCTTGGCGAGAAAGCCCGTCAGATCGTTTTGCACGTGGGCGGCCAGACGGCTGGATTCGTTGATCTTGGCATTCTGCATGAGGTCATTCAAAATGGTCTGCAGGTCGCTGATGTTCTTGGTGGATGTGGCGTTCTCGCGGGCGGCCACCAGAATGGCTTCCTCGTCGGTGGCGAGGTTGAGGAAATAGGTTTCCACCCCGTAAGCATTGCGGTCGCGATGGGCGTTGGTGTGAATCGAGATGAAGAGATCCACGTTTTTCGTGTTGGCGATGGCCGTCCGCTCCTCCAAGGTCAGGTACTTGTCCGTGGAGCGGGTCATGATCACCTCGCAGTTCAGCTCCTGGCGCAATTTTTTGGCCAGTTTTTTGCCGATCGCCAGAACGATGTCTTTTTCGTAGACCCCCTTCAGATAGCCCGGCGCCCCGAAGTCCTTGCCGCCGTGGCCGGGGTCGACGATGATCCGGCGAACCCCCAGCGCCAGCTGCTTGGCCAGGGCGCCGACGGGGATCGGGGCCTTGCCCCCGGGCGCGGCCAGCTGAACTGGCGATGGGCCGCCACTGGCGTCCCCCCAGACATCGATCACGATGCGGTAGGGGTTTCGCAGGGAAAAGATCTTGTAGCGGTCGAAGGACTTGATATCCACCACGACCCGCACCGCCTCGGGGGTGAACTGTCCCGCCCTGACGTTCTTGAGGAGGTTGTCGTTGATGGCAACCATCTTTTGCACCCCGCCGGCCAACCGGCTGCCCTTCAGATCGACATAAAGCCGTTGGGGTTTGTTGAGCGCCGGGTCTTTTTTCAGGAGGTGATGACGAAAGGGCGTTTCGCGACTGACGTCGATCACCACCCGGGTGTAGCGGTTGTTGCTCCAGTAGCGCAGGTTCTCCACCCGAGCCTGACCAATGGCGGCGCTTGGGGAGACAGCCGGCGACGCAGCGCCGGCCGCGGCCTGCTGAATGACGTCTCCGATGGCATCCCCCCGCACCTCGGCCTTGGCCGAAGCTTTGACCGGCACTGCGGCGGTCTTCGGTTTTTCCAGGGTTTTAAGCTGCGCCCGGGCCTTTCGGGCGTAGCGGCTTTTCGGGTAGCGCTTGAGGATCCGGTGGAAAATGTCGGCGGCCTCTTGGAGGTCGGCTTTCCGGAAGGAATGCTTGTAGAGCTCCTGGTAGAGGGTGGCGGACATGAAAAGACCGGCCGCAGCCCAAGGCCCCTCGGGCTCGCTCCGGTAGACGGCTTCGAATTTTTCGATACACTGCATCCAGGGGCGCCGATACTTCTGCTTCTCCGGGGCATGCCGCAGCTGCCGGTAGGCCTTTTCGGCCTGAAGATAGGTCTGACGGGCGTCGGCCGCAGCCAGCGGCTTCGGCCCAACCAGGCTCAAAAGACCCCAAAGCGCCAGCACGCCCAGAACCGCCGCGAGCACTGGGCTCGGACGGCGGCGGCCCCAGCGGCCCGGTCCGGCCTCGCTGCAGCGGGGGGGTGCGGCCGGGTCGCGATGTGCGGGGATGATTGCGGTCATAGGTTCAGTCCAGTGCCCCTGCGGCCCTCTCCTTGAGTTCGCTGAGGCAGTTAAGCGCCTCAAGTGGGGTCATGCGCGCGATGTCCAGGGCCTGCAATCGCTGCACGATGGCCTGTTCGGGCTTCCGGAAAAGGCTCAACTGCACCGGGCCCGCCGGCTTCGCGGTGCCCGAGGATTCGGCCATGGCCCGACCATAAAGGCTGTCCTCGTTGTTTTCAATCTTAAAGAGTATTTTTTTGGCCCGCCGGATCACCGGCTCGGGAATCCCGGCCAGGCGGGCGACCTGAATGCCGTAGCTGCGGTTGGTGCCGCCCGCCACCAGTTTGCGCAGGAAGATGATCTCGTCGTTCCACTCCTTGACGGCGATATTGAAATTTTTCACCCGGATTTTGCTTTGGGCCAGGTCGGTCAATTCATGGTAATGGGTGGCAAAAAGGGTTTTGACGCCCCGGCCGTGGGCGTCGTGGAGGTACTCGGCAACCGCCCAGGCGATGCTGAGACCGTCGAAGGTGCTGGTGCCGCGGCCGATTTCATCCATGATGACCAGGCTGCGGGGGGTGGCGTTGTTGAGAATGTTGGCGGTCTCCTGCATCTCCACCATGAAGGTGCTCTGCCCCTGGGAGAGGTTGTCCAGGGCGCCCACGCGGGTGAAGATCCGGTCGGTCAGCGCCAGCGAGGCCCGTCGCGCGGGAACGAAGGCGCCCATCTGAGCAAGGATCACCGTCAACGCCACCTGCCGCAGGACCGTGGATTTGCCGGCCATGTTGGGGCCCGTGATCACCAGGACCTGGTTTTGCTCATCGTCCAGCCGGATGGAATTGGGTACAAACCGTTCCGCGGCAATCATCTTTTCGACCACCGGGTGCCGTCCGTCGGTGATCTCGATGACCCCCTCGGCGTTGATTTCGGGCCGCACGTACCCGTTGTGATCGGCCACCTCGGCCAGCGCCAGGAGGCAGTCCAGGCGCGCCAGATGCTCGGCGGCCGACAGCAGGGCATCGCGCTGGCCCATCACCTCGGCCCGCAGGTCATTGAAAAGCCGGTATTCCAGGGCCGCCCGCCGCTCCTCGGCGCCCAGCACCTTGGCCTCGAACTCTTTGAGCGCTTCGGTAATGTAGCGTTCGGCGTTGACCAGGGTCTGCTTGCGGACATAATGAGCGGGCACCTTTGCCGCGTGGGTTTTGGAAACCTCGATGTAGTAGCCGAAAACCTTGTTGAAGCGGACTTTGAGGGAGGCGATCCCGGTCGCCTCGCGCTCCGTGCTTTCCAGGCGGGCCAGCCAGCCTTTGCCGTCGCGGCTGATCTGGATCAGCTCGTCCAGCTCGGGATTGTACCCGGCTTTGATGATCCCGCCCTCGGTGATGGTCGGCGGCGCATCTTCCCGGACCGCCCGCGCGATCTTCTCCGCCAGCGCCGTCAGGCTTTGGGTATCCCCAAGCCCTTGCAAGAGGGTGCTCTGCAGCTGGGCGAGGCCGGCGCCAATGGCCGGCAGCGCTTCCAGGGAGGTTTTAAGCGCCACCAGGTCCCGCGCGTTGGCTTGCCCCATGGCGATCTTGCTGCCCAGGCGCTCCAGGTCAAAGACCGATTGGAGCTGCTCCCGCAAATGGCCCCGCAGCGAGAGCGCGTCTTTAGCCTCCGCCACGGCGTCCAGCCGGGCGGCGATGGCGGCGGCATCCGTCAGCGGGCAGCGCAGCCACTGCTTGAGCGCTCTGCCCCCCATGGCCGTGACCGTTTTATCGATGACGCTGAGCATGGTTCCGCCGCGCCCGCCGCTGCGGATGTTGCGCAGCAGCTCCAGGTTGCGGCAGCTGATCTCATCGATCAGGAGTTGGCTGTCCAGGCCATAGGTTTGCATCCGGGCCAGGTGCGCCACGTCATGCTTCTGGGTTTCGCGCACGTAGTAGAGAACAGCACCGGCGGCGCAGACGCCGGCCTTTTGGTCTTCGCAGCCGAAACCTTCCAGGGAGAGGGTGTTGAACTGCGCCAAGAGCCGTGCACGGCCGCTGCGGTGGTCGAAAGCGCTGGCCTCCAGGAATGAGACCGCCGCCTGGGGCAGGGCCGCGAGCACCTCCGAAATCTGGGTGTCGCCGCGGAGCTCTTCGGAGAGCAGGATCTCGCTTGGGGCCACCCGCAGAATTTCCTCGCGGATGGTTGCGGCCTCAGCCGCCTCAAACAGTCGGAAAGTGCCGGTGGAGATGTCCAGGTAGGCCACGCCGATGGCCGTCCGGAGGCGAGCGATAGCCAGGGTGAAATTGTTGGTTTTGGCGTCGAGAAAGCTGTTGTCGACGATCATCCCGGGGGTGACCACCCGCACCACGTCCCTTTTGACCAGTCCTTTGGCCGCGGCCGGATCCTCGAGCTGGTCGCAGATGGCCACCTTGAAACCCTGGGAGATCAGACGCTCGATGTATCCCCGGGCCGCGCGGTAGGGAACGCCGCACATGGGCACCGGAACGCTTTCGTTCTTGTTGCGCGAGGTCAGCGTGATCTCCAGGGCACCGGCGGCGACTTTGGCGTCCTCGAAGAACATTTCGTAGAAATCCCCCATGCGGTAGAACAGGATGGCGTCCGGATACTGCTCCTTGATGGCGAGGTACTGCTGGATCATGGGGGTGGCTTTGGGAGCATTCATTGGTTCTGGCTCAACTGGGACCGGCATCCGCCCGGCAACGGGGGACTGTCAAAAAAGACAACGGGCATCATCCGAAAAGCCCGCCCCTGGGGTGGCCATTTTTCGGATCAGGCCCGATCAACGGTTGGTGCGGGCGGGCAGGCCAAGGTCGGGCCGCCCGCGAGTCCTGCGCGCAAACGTTAGCAGCGCAAGGGGTCAGCCCCGGGAGGCGGCGTCAGCGGTTTCGGCGGGTTGGGCGCCGCTGCCGGCTTTGAGGGCTTCGTTTTGCCGGGTGAGCTCGGATATCTTCTGCACTTGCAAATCGACCGTCGTGCTGAGGTTCTTGATGGTCTTGTTGGCCCGGAAGCGCCCCGAAAGGCTGAAAAAATAGGAAACCAAGACGCCCAGCAGAAAACAGCCGGCGAAGATGATGGCGTTGTTGAGTTTGGCGGTTTGGTACTGAAAGAAAAAGAGGTTCAGGCTGAGGTCCGGTTTTTGAAGGAAAAAGTCCTTGTTCTGATATATCACGAGCCCGATCAGGACGATAATCAGCACCGACAGAACCACCTTGAAGTTTTTCATTTTAATCTCCCGATTTCATGTAGTTAAATCTATTTCCTTAAAATGTGGCTTCAAATTTTCAAAGGTGGCCTGGAGGTGTTCGGGAATCACCCGCACATCGGCGAAGACCGCCAGGGCGTTGACGTCCCCGTACCAGCGGGGAACGATGTGAAAATGCAGGTGCGCCTCCACCCCGGCGCCGGCCACCTTGCCCAGGTTGAGACCGACATTGAAACCGTCAGGGCGCATCACGCGCTTGAGAACGGCGATGGACTGCTCCACGGTTTTCAGCAAGACGGCCATCTCGCTGCCGCTGAGCTGGTCGAGGGCCGCGATGTGCCGGGTCGGGGCCACCAGCAGGTGGCCGTTGATATAGGGAAACTTGTTCATCACCACCAGGGTTTGGGGCCCCTTGAAGAGGGTCAGGGCATCATCGGGACCCATGGCCTTGCAGAAAACGCAGCCTTCCTCTTTTTCTCCCAGGATATAGGTGATGCGCCAGGGAGCCCACATGGTTTTCATCGCAAACTCCATCTCGAAAAAGGTTTCAAACCAGGGTGCGAGTTAAGGGCCTCGGGAAAAATAATTCCACATCTTACTGGTCTTTTGGCCCGTCCTCGGCGTTACAGCCGCCGGCACATATCTCGATATGCGCCGACGGATGTGCCTTGATGACAAACCAAAATCCTTCGCCATATTGAGGCATTATTTCTTACCGCGACCCTAAGAATCTCAAAGAATTTCGAATCGTTCCTATCTACTTTTTTTGCCCTTGAAACTCAACCCCTTTTTTCCGGGAAGCGGCACCACCTGAAGCTTTCCCCAGACGCCCATCCGTTCGCCGACGATGATCACGATGCCGTCAAGCCCCCCCATCGCCATGCCCAAGTCGATCCCCGCCGGGATATCACCGGCCCTCCGGACGTGGTTGCCAATGGCCGTGGCGGCGGCATCGGCCAAGGCGCAGCAGGGGGCCACCACGCAGACCGCATCCGCCGCCCCCAGGCTGCGGGAATGCCCCACGGTCCCCGATGACGTGCAAACCCCGAAAGGATCGGCGGCGGCCGCGAACTGCAGCCCGACCCGCATGCTGAGCGGCGAGCCGCCGGCGTAGATCGCGATGGAAATCCGCTCCCGGTTTTTGATGAAGACATCCCCACCGTTTTCAACCACCACCTCATTGCACTGCCCCAGCAGGTCTTCTCCCACGGCCGCGGCCACGGCCCCGGCGACGGCGGCCATGGGCCCCACCCGGGCCCGGCTGGCGGCTGCGCACATGCGCCTCACGATCGGCGGGGCCGGACCCTCCAGCGGCCAGGGCTCCATGCTGCTGGCAAAGCCGGGAAACCGCCGGATAAAACCCTCCAGCTGATGGCGGTGGTGCAGCACGGACTCCCGCGCCACCGCCATCAGCGGTTGGTCGGCCTGGATCCAGAGATCGGTTTGCTCGACCACCACCCGGAAGGCCGGCAGGCGGCGCTGCAACCCCTTACGGTAGGTCCGGGCCTGAAGCATCAGAGCACCCGGATTTCGGGGCGCAGCTCTGGGGGGCACTGTTGCAGGAAATACTGATCGGTCATGCCGGAGACAAAGTCGCGCACGATTTCCTCAGGCCGATGTTGGGAAAGGTATTCGGCGGACATGTCCTTCAAAAAGCCGGTGAAGATGACCGATTGATCGTTTTCGCGCTGAAGGTCCTCCAGAAAGCGATCGAAAATCCGCCGGAAAAGGACCCGGATGGTTTCCAGGTGGCGCTTGATCTCGGGGTTGAGGTAGATGTGCTCCAGGTTGAAGTCCTTCAGGCGCTTGAGCGCCTCGGAAACCGCGGCGCTGAAGAGGATCCGCTTCCTGCCGTAGCTGCTGCGGATGACGTCAGTGACCAGATTGTAGACGATCGTGCCGTTGGTTTTGCCGAGCAGGGCGGTGCTCTCGGCGGGCAGATCGCTGCGGCGGATCATTTTCAGGCGGATGGCGTCCTCGATATCGCGGCCGATGTAGCTGATGGTGTCGGCCATGCGCACCACGCACCCCTCCAGGGTCATGGGGGTCAGTTCGGTATCCGCCTCGTGGGTCTTGCGGCGCAGATCCTCGGCCAGGCGCGCGAAAGTCTTGGAGGCGTCCGGCCGGAGTTGGCGGTCGTGGACCTCGCCGTCGTGGCAGAGGATCCCGTCCAGGGTCTGCAGGCAGAGGTTCCACCCCCGCCCCTTGCGCTCCACGCAATCCAGGAACTGAATGCTCTGAACGTTGTGGTGGAAGTCGCCGATGCCGTGGCTGCGGCAGATGGCCGAAAGCACCCGCTCGCCGTCATGGCCGAAGGGGGCGTGCCCGATATCGTGGCCCAGGGCGATGGCCTCGATCAGGTCCTGGTTGAGGCCCAAAAATCGGCCGATGGTGCGTGAAATCTTGGAGACCAGCTGCACGTGCAGCACCCGGTGGGTGATGTGATCGTTGCGGATCAGATAGAACACCTGGGTCTTGTCGATGTAGCGCGTGTAGGCCAGGGAGTGCAGGATGCGGTCCACGTCCAGCGAGAAATTCTGCCGGTAGTCGTCTTGCAGGCGTTCTTCATGCCGGCGCCGCAGGCCGTCCCGGCTGAGGGCGGCCTGCGGCGACAGCGTTTCGCTTTCCGGGCGGTCCCTCTCCTCCCGGATGCGCGTCAAACTGCACGCGGGAAACGGCGGGTCAAATTTTTCCATCGTCGATCAG